>JALHLM010000322.1 GCA_022844585.1 Pirellulales bacterium
CTTTACTCCTATGCTCCTCTACTCCTTTACTACTCCCGTCCCATGGCCAAAACCGCCGCGGATCAAGGCGTTACTCCTTCGCTGCTCGATCGGCTGATCGACCCCGATTCCGCTGGCACCCAGAGCCGCCGCGGCTATGGCATCGAGCAAATGGTCGCGGTCGTGCGCCGCGATTTGGAAGAGTTGCTCAACACGCGGCTTGGCACGATCTACTTGCCGGCCGAGTATCCGGAATTGCACACCTCGCCGTTGGCGTTCGGCCTCCCGGATTTCGGTTCCGTAAAAACGGCCTCGCCTCAAAGCCGCCAGGCGATCGGCAATTCCATCGAACAGATCATCGAACGCTTCGAGCCGCGGCTGGTCGACGTCCGCGTCCTATTGGTCAGCGACCCGCGCGGCGCGGATCAACTCGCCGTGCGCTTTCAGATCGAAGCCAAGATGCGCATCGCGCCGTTCCCGGACGTCTCGTTCGAAACCATCATGGAACTAACTACCGGCTCGGCATCGGTCCGAGAGACGAGGTGAGGAAGAAGTAGGCGGCGGGCAGGGCGCGAGATTAGTGCCTGTCTTCGCAAACATGTGTTGACCGCCTTAGCCAACCACTTCACCGACTCCACTTACACTTAACTCCAGCTACTTCCCCATGTCCGAATCCCTCTACGGCTACTACGAACGCGAGTTGGTGTTTATCCGCCAGTTCGCGCAGGATTTCGCGGCGCGGTATCCCGCGGCGGCCGGGCGGTTGTTGCTGGAGCCGACGCAAAGCGGCGATCCGCACGTGGAGCGGTTGATCGAGTCGTTCGCGCTGCTGGCGGCGCGGATTCATCACAAGCTGGACGATGAATTCCCGGAGTTGACCGACGCGCTCTTGAGCGTGGTCTATCCGCACTACCTGGCGCCGATCCCGTCGATGTCGATCGTCCAATTCGAGTTGGACGCCGCGCGCGGGCAATTGCCGGAAGGTTTTCTGATCGATCGGCACAGCCAATTGCGCACCGCGCCGGTGAACGGGACGCGTTGCCGGTTCCGCACGGGCTATCCAGTCACACTTTGGCCGCTGAAGCTGGTGCAGGCGTCGCTGGAAACACCGCCGTTTCCGCGCGAATTGTCGCCGCCGCGCCGTACGGCCGCCGCGCTGCGATTGCAGTTCGAGTGCCAGCCCGGGGCGAAATTCTCCGACCTCTCGTTGGACCGCTTGCGGCTGTTCCTCTACGGCGACAACCATGTCACGTCGTCGCTGTACGAGTTGATCTTCAATCACACGACGCAGGTGCTGTTCCGTTCGTTGGACGCCGACAGCGACTTGCCGAGCGTCACGCTCGGCCCGGAGCAAGCCTTGCACCAGGTCGGCTTCGGACTCGATGAAGGGCTGTTGGAATACCCGCCGCAGAGCTTTCTCGGCTATCGCCTGCTCAGCGAGTTCTTCGCCTTCCGCGAAAAATTCCTGTTTGTCGACGTCGACGGTTGGCGTCAGGTCTGTAAGGCCGGCTATCAGAAGAAGCTCGAACTGGTGTTGTTCCTGAATCAACAGAACAACCGCCTCGCGGAATGGGTCGACGCCTCGACGTTCCAGATGCACTGCACTCCGGTGGTGAATCTCTTCGAGCAGACCGCCGAGCCAGTGCTGCTGACGCAACGCAAGCACGAATACCGGGTCGTGCCGGACGTCGCCCAACCGTTGGGCACCGAGGTCTATGCCGTCAACGAGTTGGTGAGCATCGATCCGGTCACGTCGGCGGTCAAGCAATTCCATCCGTTCTATTCGTTCCACCACGCGTCGCGCCGCCGCGACGGCCAGGCATTCTGGTACACCGATCGCCGCCCCTCAAACTTGCCCGATGACCGCGGCACCGACGTGTTTCTGCACCTGGTGGATCTCGATTTCCAACCCACGCTGCCGGCTGAGTCGACGCTCGTCGTGCGCACGACCTGTACGAATCGCGACCTCCCGGCGCAATTGCAATTCGCCGGAGAGCGACTGTACTTCGAGTTGGACGGTGCCGCGCCCCTCTCGGGCATCCGCTGCCTCAAAGCGCCGACGTTGCCGCTGCGGCCGCCGCATCGCGAAGGTCGTTACTGGGGGCTGATGTCGCACCTGTCATTGAACTACCTGTCGCTCTCCGATCCCGTGCAGGGGCGCGAAGCGCTCTGCGAGATCCTGCGCCTCTACGACTTCAGCGACCCGAACGCTGGCCAACAACAGTTGGCGGACGTGACGCGGCAAATGATCGAAGGCGTCTCGGCGATTCACACGCGTCGCGTCATCGGCCGCGCCGGCGGAGACTTCGCCGGCGGTTTCTGCCGCGGCATCGAAGTCACCGTCGAATTCGACGAACAAAAATACGTCGGCACCGGCATCTACCTGTTCGCCTCGGTCCTGGAACGCTTCCTGGGCCTCTACGCCGCGGTGAATTCGTTCACCCAACTTGTCGGCAAAACCACGCAAGCCGACCAACCCTTCAAGCGCTGGCCCCGCCGGGCCGGCGAGCAGGCGCTGGTGTAAACCGCGGGTTCACCACGGAACGCAATACAGCGACTTGTTCGATTTCCGTTACAACGGCCTCAAGCGCGGCCATTCCAGTTCCAAGCCTTGGTCGCGAAGCTTCGCTTGGAAATCCGCGAGACGCTGCGTGCTCGCGCGGACCGCGCGCGGAGATTCGCCGGTGCGCAGGCCATGGGCGGCCAAGGCGCCCGACGCTTCGCCGATGTTCCATTCCACGGGATGTAAGCGATAGGCCCCATTCGTGACGTGGGTGACGCCGAGATTCTTGCCGCCAGGCAACAGGTTTTCCACGCGGACCGGCAGCAGCGCGCCCAGCGGAATCTGAAACGGCAGCGAACTGAAATCGATGTAATTGTCGCCGCCGGTGCTGGGGTGCAGGTCGATGCGATACGCGCCGACACCCACCGAATCCGCGAAGGACGCCGCGCTCACCGACTCTGCCGGCAGGCCGGTCTCTTTCATCCTGGCGTCGGCGCCGACGTGCTGTTCGAGCACCGTGAATTCCGCGCGAATCCGTCGCGACTCGCGAATGTAAGGATACTTGGCCAACCCATCACTCGTGCCAACGAGGTCCTCGCGCAACCGCAATCCCTTCCAGCCTGTTCCGCCATCGGGGCGCGGCGCCTCCGTTTGCAGCCAGTACAGCAGCGAGAGGCTCAGTTGTTTCGCGCGGCGCACGTGGTTGGCGCGTTCGTTGGCCGATACGCCGACGAGCGGGCCAAGCCAATAGTCGTTCATCGGCCAATTGACGAGCGTCACGCCGCCGCCATAGGCGCCCGCGGCGAAATTGACGGGGTCGGCGATGCGACGATATACCCAGAAGTTCATCCCGTCCGTGTCCCCCGTCGGGTTGAAGCCGGCCTGGCGAACCTCGAGCGACTTCGGATCGGAGCACGCGAGGCTCAGTAACTTGCCCGGCCATGCCGGACGCAGTTCCGGCGTATAGTCCCGCCAGAATGCATACTCCCCGGGCCGTTCAATCGTGTGATCCTCGCCGTCGAGGTAGTCCATCGCGAAGCAACAGGTGATTGCCTGCTGATTGAGCGGATCGGCCGTTGCAGCGGCATGGGGTTCGCCCGTTTCCGCTTGCGATTCAGCGCCGACGACATGTTCGACGTTCGCCAGCGGCAGCAAATCCCCCAACTCCGTCGCGTCAATGAAGTACGGGGCGACGAGCGTGCGCACGTCTCCCGAATCCAGATCGCGTACCTGAACCGCCCGCACCCGATCGCCGTCCACTTCCGCCGACATCGGCTCGTGTTTCAACAGGATCCGCACGCGGCCGCTGCTCACATAGGGCGCCAGCATCTCTTCCAGCACGGCGAGCGCCACCCGGGGTTCGTGACACAGCCGCGAAACGCCGCCATTGCCCGGGTTCAACCGGACACGGGCATGCGCATCAGGCGTGAGCGGGTAATTTCGCCGGTAGAAATCGCGGACGAGGTCGCGAAACTGCCGGTATGACCTTGTGCAGCCGAAACTCTCGATCCACGGATGTTCATCCGGCGGCACGGCCTGCTGCGTCAACTGTCCGCCGATCCAGTCGGTTTCCTCGGTTATTACGACGCACAGGCCGGCGCGCGCCGCCGCGAGCGCCGCCGCGCAACCTCCCACGCCGCCGCCAATAATCGCCAGATCGGCCCCGAGTTCACGCTCCGCGCCGAGGATTTGCCGCGGCACGATGCCGGCACAAGCGAACGCGCCAGCGACGGCCAAATGGTGAAACTCGCGACGCCGCATTCCCGTTCCTCGCCTGGTGCTTCGTTTGCTGAGAGGGCTGAACCGCCCAGTATGCACCTACCCCGGCGACATTACCACCAATGAGCGCTGGTCTCACGCCACTGAAAAACGAGGGCGCAATCCACACCAAACGGACCGCTTTTCCGCCCAAGAAGGGTGATGCGCCGGCGAATTACTGTACGGAACGCCCGATTGGACTTGACACCTCCAGCCGCCGGCATAGGATAAAAACTGACGACGGAACGCCTTTGCTCCGCAGCCTGTGTGCCCTCCCACCGAATCGGGCGGCCCGTCGTCGGCGTGGTTTCGCATCTGCCTGTCGTATCGAACGTAAGGGTCGCCAAGAGAATTTGCCGTAGTCGCAAACTCTTCTGGTTTCTCAGCGTAGAATTTTCAGGCGGAATACTGCGAAATCGCGTGGCACCACCGACGAGAGCAGTCCCACCTTTGATTTCGCACCTGGATCTGGATTGAGCGCACCGCGCCCCACGCCGTTCCAAGTTTGAGTCGCGGAGACTCGTGGAACGATCCGGACCTTTGCCTCGCCCAAACTGGCGAACGCTTTCCTGCCCCCCGGGTAGGCCGTTTGGCGTTCGACGATTGGCGCTCGGCACTGCAAATCAGGTTATTTGGCACCGGAGGCCAACGCGTCCCCGCGGCGCGGAAGGTGATCCAAACAGGGAGCACGAAGATGAAATTGACCCGTAGCACGTCCGTGTTGGAATACAAACTGGTGTCCAGCTTCGAGAACGTGCGCAAGAAACTGTTGCAGCCGAAGTTCGCCGAGCGGCTCGAAAAGCCGCTCGCTTATTGGGCGCTGCCCGGCGATCGCCGCCTCCCGTTGGCCTTCATGGGACGGACGCTGCGCGATTTGCTCGATACGCCGTTCGAAGAGCTGTACGCCACGCCTGGCATTGGGCAGAAGAAAATCCATTCGCTGGTCGAGTTGCTCGGCCGCGCCTCGAAGGATCAGCCCTTGGGGGCCTTGGTCCCGGAAATCGAAACGGTTGAAGCCGCCCTGCCGATCCAGACGGCCGTCGCCCTCGGCGAGCCTTTGGACCCAGCCATCGTCTCCGAAGCCCTTTGGGAGCAATGGCGGGCCAGCGTCCGGGATTTCGGCATGGGCCGCGAAACGCTCGGCCGGTTCGCCCTGTCGCTGGAAAACCTCCCCCGGGTGATTTGGCAGACGCCGCTCGACACCTACGTCGGCCTGACCTTGGACGAAATTCGCTCTCTGAAGACGCACGGCGAGAAACGCGTCCGGGCCGTGATCGAGGTGTTCGGCTCCCTGCATGCGATTTTAGCGCGGGCGGGCAAGCAGAAGCACCTCGCGATCAAGATCATGCCGCAGTTCGCGCGCGATCTGGAATACTGGATCGAAGGCGTCCTGAACCGGGATAGCCTGCCCACGCCCGACGAAATGCTGACATCGTTCGTCGAGCCGTTGATGGCGCAGGCTCGGATTGACGCCGGAGAGCAGATTTCCAAGCTCGTCGAGAGCCGGTTGGGGCTGAAAGGCGCGAATTCCAGCGTGCGACAAGCCGCCAGGAAAATGGGCCTGACCCGGGCTCGCGTGTATCAGTTGCTCAACGAGGTCGCCGCGGTGATGGATGTGCGCTGGCCCGAAGGGCGTCCGCTCGTGCATCGCCTGCGCGACAAATTGCTCTACGCCACCGGGGGGCGTGCGGAATACGCCACCTTCCTGTCCACCGTGGAGTTGTTCTTCCCGCGCGGCAACCGCGGCGAGGATTCGAACGTGCTGGAAGGTTCCACCGACGCTTTCGATGATGGAGACGATCTGGACGAGTAAGTGAGAATTGCCACGCGAATTGCTTGCGTTGCACGCGGAAGCAATTATGCTGAGCGGTGTTCTCACTGTAGCTGCAACGACGGCCGGGGGTGGCTCTGGACAAGCCCTCCCGGCCGTTCTCTATTTCCGGCCTACTTCGCCGCAGCATCGTCCGCACCCCGCAACGTGATCCGCCGCAGGTCCATCACGGCGACGTTGGGCTTCTTGACGGCCCGGACCTCCAGGGTCGAAGGGCGATCCGACGGTAGCGTTAGCCGTCCCACGACGCGCGGAATGAACCGCTGAAAGTGCCCGGTCTCCTCGACGGTAAAACGGACCACTTGTTCGCCGCACCGCAGTTCCACCTCCGCGCCACCGCTGCCTGCGCCGCAGCCCTGCAGGATCTCCACGCTGTAGTTGCCGGTCACTGGGGCGGTAAATTTCCACTCTGCCCAATCGCTAGGATTCACCCAGTAGCCGAGCGTGTCCTTGTGCGCTTCCGGTTCGTAGCGCAGCTTTTCGCCATGCACCGTGGCGTCGCGGGCGTGCAGAATAACCGCCCCGGTCCCGGAGCCAGAATCGCGCCCTCGAGCGGTCGCCGAGTTCATGCGTTTCCGCCAGGTAGTCCAGTCGCTTCGAACCGTAGTGAACGAATCGGTCGTCCGCTCCGCGGACGTATCGAACTCCTCGTAGATCGCCTGCCAGCGTGCTTGTTCAAAGGCAGGATTCACGGCGTTCTGTTGAACATTGCCGGCGCGCCGCCAGGCCTCCAATTTGCCGCGTAACTCAGCCACGCGCTGCGGATGCTTCGCGGCCACGTCGTGACGCTCGGCGACATCCTTCGCGAGATCAAACTGCTCCAGCCGCCCGTCCTCGTAGTGTTCGATCAACTTCCAATTTCCCTCACGAATCGCGCCGCCGGGCCGCCCTCCCTGATTCGTATAGTGCGGGAAGTGCCAATAAAACGTCCGCGATTCATCGGACGATTCGCCGCGCAGCATGGCCCCGAGCGACGTGGGCGCGGCGTCCGTTGAGGCGAAACTCGCCAACGTCGCCGGCCAATCCGAGTTGATCGTCGGCACCTCG
>JALHLM010000323.1 GCA_022844585.1 Pirellulales bacterium
ACGTTCTCATCAATTCCAGCGTTTACCGGGAACACGGAAAGATCGCCCACACGCGTTGCTTCACCTTGGACGTGACCGAACGATCCCGAGCACGCGAGGTGGAATCGCTGCTGGCCGAAGTCGTGAAGTCGTCGAGCGACGCGGTGATCACTAAGACCCTGGACGGCGTCGTCACTTCCTGGAACGCGGCGGCCGAACGGATTTTCGGCTACACCGCGGACGAGGCGGTCGGCCATTCGATCACGATGATCATTCCGCCCGAATTGCAACATGAGGAGGCCCTGTTCCAGGAGCGACTGCGTCGCCGCGAACGAATTGAGCATTTCGAAACTCGGCGAATTGCAAAAGGAGGACGTGCGCTCAACGTCTCCTTGACCATCTCACCGGTGTGCGACGCGGGGGGCAAAGTGATCGGGGCGTCAAAGGTGGCGCGAGATATTACCGATCGCAAAAAATTCGAAGCGGCGCTCAAGGATAGTGAGGAGCGATTCCGCACCTTGGCGGACAATATCCCGCAGTTCGCCTGGATGGCCGACGCGAAGGGTTCGCTCGTTTGGTACAACCAGCGCTGGTTCGACTACACCGGCACGACACTCGAAGAGATGCAAGGTTGGGGCTGGACCGCGGTGCATCACCCTGATCACGTGGAGCGTGTCGTGGCGAAGGTATCCCATTGCTGGGAAACCGGCGAAGTTTGGGAAGACTTGTTCCCCCTGCGCGGCGCCGGCGGCCAATATCGCTGGTACCTCTCCTACGCGATTCCGATTCGCGACGAGCAGGGCCATGTCCTGCGTTGGTTCGGCACCAACACGGACGTGACCGATTTGCGCGAGGCGCAAGAGGCGCTCCGCCAGGCGGACGTCCGAAAGGACGAGTTCCTCGCCACGCTGGCCCATGAGTTGCGCAATCCCCTAGCTCCGGTGCGCAGTTCGTTGGAGATCATGAAGCGGGCCGGCGGGAACACGGATCTCATCGAACAAGCCCGGCTGACGATCGATCGACAGATGTCGCACTTCGAGCGGTTGGTCGACGACCTATTGGACGTCTCGCGGATCACGCGCGACAAGTTGGAATTGCGCGTGGCCCGCGTGGAGCTGGCCTCCGTCGTCCATCAGGCAGTGGAGTCTTGCCGGCCGTTGATCGAACATCAGGGACACGACTTCGAAATCGCGCTGCCGGATCAGGCGATCTACGTCGACGTCGACGCGGTGCGCCTCGCGCAGGTGCTCAGCAATCTGCTCAACAATGCCTGCAAGTACACGGATCGCGGCGGGCGGATCCGGCTATCGGCCGCTCAGGACGGTGGCGATGTCGTGATTTCGGTGAAGGACAACGGACAAGGCATCGCCGCGGAATTGCTGCCGACCGTGTTCGAGATGTTCACGCAGTTGGTCCGTCCGATCGAGCCCTCGCACGGCGGCCTGGGGATTGGTTTAACCCTCGTGCGCCGGTTGGTCGAGATGCATGGCGGCACGGTCGAAGCATTCAGCGATGGTCCCGGCAAAGGGAGCGAGTTCCGCGTACGCCTGCCGCTGGCCGCGGACGTCGAGACGTCGCCGGCTGCGCCACCTTCAAAAGTCACATCCGGACACGAGGCTCCGTTACCGACGAAGCGAATTCTCGTCGTCGATGACAATCGCGATGCCGCGCATACTTTGGCGATGTTATTAAAACTCTCAGGCCACGAAACGCGGATGGCGTTCGACGGGCTCGCGGCGATCGAGGTCGCCAAAGAGTTTCGGCCGGAACTGGCCTTTGTGGATATCGGACTGCCCAAGCTCAGCGGCCATGAAGTGGCACGGAGAATTCGCGACGCTGAATGGGGCGCGTCGATGTGCCTGGTCGCGCTCACCGGTTGGGGGCAGGAGGAAGACCGCCGCAAATCAAGCGAAGCGGGCTTCGACCACCACCTGGTCAAACCGGTGCATCACGACGATTTGGTCAAACTATTGACGTCGCTCAATTCGCACTGATTGAGCTCAAGGAAGGACTGATACCGGCGTCCCTGTCGGCTTGTCTCAACATTGTGCGGGAATGTTGTATGGGCTTAGTCTTGCGCACTCGGCGTGTCTTGCATATCGGGCGCAAATCCTCGAATGTTGGTTTTGAGTCAAACGAGCTGCTAAACCGGAATTGCTCGCATGGCTGGCTACAATTATGGGCGAGAAATACGTGCGGATAATGTGGTGATATTTGCGCAAGCTTCGGGTTGGAAAGTACGGTGATCATCGACGACTGCGGATGCGTCAGAAGCACGACCGAACACGCCGCCGCGCAGCGCGCGTCTGGCGCCATTCGCGTTTGCGATCGCGGCATCTTCTGTTTCAATCTGCGGTCGAAACAACCGGTCCGCGGGGCCCTTTTTCGCGCATCGCTCGCGCGAATTGAACTCGCTGGTTGAGCATGATCGCGATCGGACAGGCCAAGCTGGACGACATCCTGCCGGTCATGGCGGAACGCCACCGCTAAATCGAGGACGACAATACCTGCGTATCCAGCCGCCGACCATGCTGCGCGCTGAACTGCCGGTACGCGCCTCCTAATCCTCCGACCTGCACCCAACTCTCCAATCCCACACGCCAACACCGCACCACTCTCGACGTAGCCGCCAAAATCCCGGACAGTAGTGGGACGATCCAGCCGGGACGAATCGGATCTGACCGTCGGATTCACTCCAACCCTAGTGAACCCACCCCCGCACCCGGTGTCCCACTGTCGGAACCGAGATCACGTCACGGAATCAGACACCAGCAATCCCCATGCAAACCCCCTCCGCCACCGAGCCCGCCATACATTCCGCCAGCAGCGAAAAGCTCATTTTGCTGATCCTCGCGGCCGTGCAATTCACGACGATCGTCGATTTCATGATCGTGATGCCGCTCGGCCCGCAGCTCATGCGGACGCTCAACATCAATCCCGCCCAGTTTGGCGTGATCGTCTCCTCGTACACTTTCGCCGCCGGCGCCGCCGGACTGGTCGCTTCGTCGATCATCGATCGCTTCGCCCGCCGTACGACGTTCATGGTCCTCTACGCCGGGTTCCTACTCGGCACGCTGCTTTGCGCGTTCGCACCGACCTATGAAACCCTGGTCGCGGCCCGCGTCCTCACCGGCGCGTTTGGCGGCATCCTCGGCGGCATGGCGATGGCCATCATCGGCGACGTCTTCCCCGAAAACCGCCGCGGCCGCGCCACCGGCTCGCTCATGACCGGCTTCTCGCTCGCCTCCGTCGCCGGCGTGCCCTTCGGCCTGTTCCTCGGCACGAATTACGGCTGGCACATCCCGTTCGTCGCGCTCGTCATCGGCGGCCTGCCCGCGTTGCTGCTCACGCCTTTCGCGCTCCCCGCGCTCAACGCCCACGTCGGCAAGCAACACGCCCATCCCCTCAGTTCGCTCGTCGACACCTTCACGCAATCGAATCATCTGCGCGCGTTCGCGCTGATCATCGCGCTGATGCTCAGCAGCTTCACCGTCTTTCCGTACCTCAGCGAGTATCTCGTCAAGAACGTCGGCCTCACCGAACAAGAACTCCCCCTGATCTACATCGCCGGCGGCGCCCTTACGCTGCTGGCCGCGCCCGTCATCGGCCGCCTCGCCGATCATTTCGGCAAACTGCTGACGTTCCGCGTCATCGCCCCGGGCTCGGCGATCTTGCTTCTGATCATGACGCACCTGCCAACCACTGCGACTCCCATCGTCGTGGCGATCTTCGGCGCCCTCATGGTCTGCAACGCCGGGCGGATGATCCCCGCCATGGCCATGATCACCAGCAGCGTCGCCTCGCATCGCCGCGGCGCCTTCCTGAGCGCGAACTCATCGGTGCAGCACATCGCCGCCGGATTCGGCGCGAGCATCGGCGGCGCGATGATCACCCAAAGCCCCACGGGCAAACTCGGCCACTTCGGCGCCGTCGGCTGGATCGCCGCCTCCGCCACGCTCCTCAGCCTCTGGCTTGCCGGCCGCGTCCGCATCACTGACGACCCGCAAGTTTCCGCCGAATCAATCAGCCTCCCCGCCGCGGCCGAAGCCACGACCGACGCGGGCGAACCGCTGGCCGACTGCCCCGAACTGACGGCGCCGAGCCGCGTCACGACGTAGCGAGCAACTGTCTGAGTAGGTCATGCATACCTGCTCCTGACAACCAAGCGCAAGCCATCAAAGGACTAACCACTTCCACGGCGAGCGCCGTCTCGGGATGGCATGACACGCCGTGCGCCAATCGCTGCGTCGTAAATCTTTCGCGGCACTCGCCTCGGTAACTCGACATGGAATTTTCACGGCAGCCAGCAACGGCGATTGAAAGCCGTCGTTAGCTTTCGCGGTTGGCCGTGGACCACGATACAGTACGTCTGCGTTGGCGAGCCTGTCCGTTCCTTCGATTACTCAAGAGCGGAGAACAAATAGATGGACGAGCGAATCGACGTTTACATTGCGAGCGATCCTGATCATGAGTACTGTTTTGCTGAGATCGAAGTCGACGGCAAGTTCTTGGCGTCGCTCAGCCAAGAAGAGAGCGTCGACAAGCTCGTCATTGAATTGCCTGGGCTGGGGCTGGTGGAAGACTTGGTGATTCGGTCCGTTCCTCTCGAAATCTTTCAGCGAGGAATCGAACTTGCGGTTGCGGCTCTCAAGAACAGGCGGCCCTGGGTCTAGTTCGGTAGGAGCGATACGATGATCGAATCGCAGGCGATCGAATGGCGGCATCGGTAAGTTGCCCCGCCACAACCACAGAACGCCGGCAACCTGCCAACGACAACTTCTAAGTCACTCCAGCATCAATTCCCCACCCCACATCCATCTAAAACACCATTCCCCTTTTCGCGCCCGTTTCGCGCCTTTCGCGGTTCCAACTCCTCCCCTCTCCGAGCTCTCCGTGCCTCCGTGGTGAACCCCCAATTCCCGCATCGCACACCTCGAAAAAATCGTCTCAGCGACTATCCTAAAACGACTGCCTCCTCATCCCCTCCGCCTGAAACCAAACCCGCCCGCCGGGAGCCCTACCTGCATGTTCTCTCTCCGCTCGTTTGTCATCCAATGCCTCTGGTTCGCTTGCCTCGTCACCTCTGCCGCTGCCCAGCAACTCACGCGCGAAGTCACCTTCGAACTCACCTACCAGAACCGCGATCTGGTCTGGCTCGGCGATCCCGCTTCTCCCACGGCCTTGGTTTATCCAAGGCCGGGCGCGCTCCCGATTGCCACCGATGTCCAAGTCACGACGCGCAGCGAGAGACACGAGTCGCCGGTTCGCCAATACCACCGCGATGCCCGCATTGTCCTCGATAACGGCGTACGCCAGGTGCGCGCCTTCACGTCCCAGCGCGAGCAACTCATCGGCGCGATTGACGACCAAGGCCATTTCGTGCCGAACGCGTTCTACAAAAATAATCGCGATCTCCTTCCCGACTGGCCGGATGACGTCTCGGCACTCCGTTACGACGCCAACGAGAACGCCCTCTACCGCGAAGTCGCCGTCACGGGGCCGGTGATTACGGAGTCGCTCGACTTCTTGCCGCTGCAATTGACGCATGCCACCGGCAACACAGTCACCGGCAAGTTCTCGATCAACCACCAGTCCTCTCTCGAAGTCAACGGCAAGTCGCCGGCTACAGTCGCACTGGTCCTTCAGAACGAAAACAACGCCATCGCGCTCGCTCACGCAAACCTCCCAGGCACATTTCAGCGCGCAGACGTTCGACTAGGATCGTTCGACAATCAAGCCGGCACGTACTTCACGGAAAACAACTACCGAGCAAGCGCGAATAGCCAGGGCGGCGCAGCGCCTAGCGTTACCTTCACGTTCCCCGGCGAATTCACGTCGTCGGTCAAGAGCGACGGCGAAGCCCTGGCCGTTGACGCGCCCGTTGCCCTCGCGGTTTCACCAAAAAATGCGCCGACCGAGATCAAGATCGACGGCAACTTCGACGATTGGCGAAACATTGTCGGCGTCGATGATCCGCGCGGCGATTTGGTGCCCTATCTGGAATACGTCCCCGACGTGGATCTGCTGGAATTCAAAGTTGCGCACGACGAGCAGCACATCTATCTGTATGCCCGCGTCGCCGGGCAAGTCGGCCGCACGCATCCCGACGGCGGGCGCGGTTACTTCTACGCCTACATGGACGTCGATCAAAACTCGGGCACCGGTTTTCTCCCCACGCGCGACGATGAATGCTATTTCGGCGTCGATATTGGCGACGATTGCGAGGTGCAGTTCGAGTTCGTCAACAACCGCTTTCGCAAAACCTTCTACGGCTTCTGCGGGCTCGGCGGCGACCAACACGTGCTGAACCAAGTCGTGACGCTCGGCAAGAGCCAATACGGGCGGCTCGACGCGAACGGCGTCGAGCGCGCGCACTACAAATCGGAGTACATCTACCGTAACGGCGTGCCCGAGATCACCGAAGACCTGAAACTCGGCACGAGCGACACCATTCACCTGGCCGTCTCGCCCGACGGCAGTGAAGTGGAGATTGCCTCGAAGTTCTCAGGCTTTCTCAAGGACGCGAACGGGCGCCCGATCGTCGGACTCGGACAAACCATCGACCTCGCCACCGGCATGGAATGCGACAGCAAAGCCTATCCCGGCAAGTCCAAATGGGCCGCGGACAACACCGTCCCTATCCGCGGTTATCGACTGAGCCCTTGACGCGGTCGTTCAGCTTAAGTCGAAGCGAATTCTCGCTTCCAACGCGAATCGGTCTTCATCGATCGTCAATCCGAACCCGGGCGTCGACGGGACCGTGGTCAGGCCGTCTTTCCGCGAATAGCCTTCGGCGATGAGGACTTCCGTCGAGAGGGGATCGTGTTCGGCGCGATAGAAATTGTCGATCGCCCTGCCGACGTGGAGTTGTGCGTAGTAGCCGATGAGCGATCCCCAATTGTGCGGCGCCACGCGCAGACCGGTTTCGCGCGCCCAATTGGCTTCCGTCAGAATGCCTTCGACGCCGAAGTGATTCATGTCGCCTTGATAAACCTCAATCGCCTTGGCCGCGATGAACGGCTTGAACACGTCGAGCTGAGATTGCGTTTCGCCGTCCGCCACGAGCGTCGCCCAGTTGTGTTCCTGGATAAACGCCTTCAAAGCCAGGCAATCGTCGACGGTTTCTTCGA
>JALHLM010000324.1 GCA_022844585.1 Pirellulales bacterium
ACCGCCTCGTCGTGCGGCGCGGGCTCGATCAATTGCTGACGAATCAGGAATCGAACGGCTGCCTGTATATTCCTCAGGACATCGAGTCGGCGAAGAACGTCCGCTTCTATAGTCATGGAATCGCCGCGATCGCGCTCTGCGAAGCGTATGGCATGACTCGCGACAAGGATCTACGTGAGCCGGCGCAAAAGGCGCTCGACTACATCGTCGCCAGCCAGCATCCGAATGAAGGGGGTTGGCGCTATTCGCCCGGAGGCGGCAGCGATACGTCAGTTTCCGGTTGGCAGATGATGGCGATGAAGAGCGGCGAGCTGGCCGGACTCAAAGTGCCTACGAAAACCTACGACGGGCTGCGCGACTGGCTCGATCACGCCGCGACGCCCTGGGGCACGCCCGCCCGGTATGCGTACCGGCCGCGCTCCACCGAGCAGAATCAAGCGCAGCCGAGCCTGGCCATGACGGCCGAAGGCCTGCTAATGCAACAATACCTGGGCTGGCAGCGCGATAATCCGTATCTCCGCGACGGCGCGGAATACTTGAAAGCGAATCTGCCCAAGCTCGGCACGCCAACGTTGCGCACCCGCGACTGCTATTACTGGTATTATGCGACGCAGGTGATGTTTCAGATGCAGGGCGAGTATTGGACCAGTTGGAACGAGGCGTTGCGACCGCTGCTGATCGACAATCAAGTTCAGGAAGGCCAATTCGCCGGCAGTTGGGAGCCGACCGGCGCCACGCCCGATCGCTGGGGCCCGCACGGCGGCCGGCTGTATGTGACCTGCATGCATCTATTGATGCTCGAGGTCTATTATCGGCATCTGCCGCTCTATCGCGAACTGAACGTCGCTCAGGCGTCCGAGTAACGGAGCTATTAGTCGCTCTACGGAGCCGAAAGCGTCAGCGCCCGGAGCGCGCCGGCAAAAAGCGTCTTCTCGATCGCGCTCCGGGCGCTGACGCTTCCGGCTCCACGGCGCACTGCGACTCAACGTCGTGACACATTTCCCGCTCCCACTTCCGCGTTCCGCGTTTCGAGTTCATACTCTCCTCATGTCCTCCAAGCCACGACGGAAGAAGCGGCGATTGCGTTTGCATCGTCGTACGCACATTGGCGCCGCGCCCGGCACGCTGGTCGCCGATCCGGCCGCACGCGCTCCGCACGTCTATGCCATCGCATACAGCCAGGACACGATGTTCGAGCGCGAAATCACGGCCAACCACGCGCACACGATCGCGCCCTTGCTGAACGAATATCCCGTCGTCTGGGTCAACGTGGACGGCCTCGGCGACACCGAAGTGGTTCAATCGCTCGGCCGTCTGTTGGGTTTACATCCCTTGGCTCTCGAGGACGTGGTGAACGTCCACCAGCGGGCCAAGGTCGAGGAATACGGCGATCATCTCTTCATCGTCGCACGGATGCCGGGCAGCGACGGCCGGTTGGATAGCGAACAGCTCAGCATGTTTCTCGGCAAGCGCTTCGTGGTGACGTTTCAAGACCGGCCGGGCGACTGCCTCGACTCGGTCCGCGAACGCATTCGGCGCAGCCGCGGCGTCTTGCGCGGGCACGGGCCGGACTACCTCACCTACGTGCTGCTCGACGCGACGATCGACGCCTATTTTCCGGTGTTGGAGCAACTGAGCGACCGCATTGACGCGCTGGAGGAGCACGTGCTCGCCGTCAGCGACGACGGCACTGTGCCGATGATCCACGACATCAAAAGCGATCTACTGATGCTGCGCCGCGCGGTGTGGCCGCACCGCGAGATGTTCAATTCGCTGATCCGCGAGACGACCGACCTGATTGGCGATGAAACCCGCGTTCACTTGCGCGACTGCTACGATCACACGGTGCAATTGATCGACTTGATCGAAATCTATCGCGAAGTGACGGCGGACATCCGCGACATGTATCTGTCGATGGTCAATCAGCGCACGAACGAAGTGATGAAGGTGCTGACGATCATCGCCACGTTGTTCATGCCATTGACGTTCATCGTCGGCATCTACGGCATGAACTTCGATCCAGATACCTCGCCGTGGAACATGCCGGAATTGCGGGCCTATTACGGCTATCCAATCACCATGCTGACATGCGTGCTGATCACCATCGGCATGTTGATCTACTTCCGCAAGAAACGCTGGATCGGCAAATGGATCGATCGAAGGAACGCGGAACGAGACCGGGCGCAAGCGGAGACGCCGTGAAGGGATTCACCACGGAGGAGGTTAAGTTGTTAATGACGAATGTCGAAATCCGAATGTCGAATGACTGAATGTCGTTCGAACACGCTGGATCCGAGCATTCGTCATTTAGGCATTCAGTTTTCCTTCGACATTCGGAGTTCGAAATTCCCTCTCCCCTCCGTGACTCCGTGTCTCCGTGGTGCATCCTCACTCGGAATGCACTTCGCGCGGAAAGTAATTCTCCACGATGGAGTTGAATTCCGCCGGCGTGGCGACGCGCGAGACTCTCGTGCGGAACTCTCTCGCTCCCGCCCGGCCTTGGGCGTAGCAGCAGGCGAATTTGCGCATCAGCACCGTGCCTTTTTGATCGCCAAAGCGATCGCAGACCAGGCGGTAGTGGTTGAGCAACAGCTCGCGTTCTTCCGCGAGCGTTGGGTCCGGCGGGATCGGCTCGCCGCGTAACGCCGCGCACGATTGCGCGAATAGCCACGGCTTGTTAAGCGCCGCGCGGGCGATCATCACGCCGTCCACGTCGTAGCGGCGAAACGCCTCGACCACTTTTTGCGGCGAGTTCAAATCGCCGTTGCCGATCAGTGGCATCCGCTTCAAGTGCGGCTTGATCGCCGAGATGCGGTCCCAATCGGCGGAGCCTTGGAAAAAATCCTGCGCGGTGCGGCCATGCACGGTCAATGCCGCGGCGCCGGCCGCTTCGACGACTTGGGCCACTTCGATCGCCACGATCTTGTCGCGCGTGCAGCCGAGGCGAATCTTCGCCGTCACCGGTGTCGGCGCGCACGCCTTCACGACGCTGGCCACGATCTCGCCGATTCGCTCCGGGCACTTCAGCAGGTACGATCCGCTGTGCGCGTCCTGAGTGACCTGCTTCACCGGGCAACCGAAATTGATATCGACCACGCTGACGTGAAAGTCATGCGCGAGTCGCGCGCCCACGGCGGCCATGGCCTCGGGATTGTTGTCCCAAATCTGCACGGCCAGGGGGCGAGGTTCTTCACGCACGCCCCAGAGGCGATCCGGGAACTCGTGATCGCGCTCGTCGATCGCCAGGAAGCCCCGGGCGCTGATCATCTCCGTCGCTTGCAGGCCAACGCCGCCGAACGAGCGGACGATTTGTCGGTAAGCGAAATTCGTGAAGCCCGCCATGGGGGCTTGGAGAATAGGCGGGTCGATCACCAGGGGACCGATCCGCAACGGCGGGGGCGTTACAGCATTCGGCGGTTCAGAAAGTTCGTTGGACGAGGCAATCACTGCGGCGCGGGTTTTCTGCTGTAGATGGCGCCACCGGTGCGGATGTCGCCCGGTCGCGCGGTACTAGTCGCCGTGCCCAGGAGCGCCTGTCGCACCGATTCGGCGTTGGCGTTCTCGGGCAGTTGAGCCAGGATCGTGCGGCTCCGTTCCCGGGCCGCTTCCGCCACGGTGGCGGCGAACTCCTGCGTCTCCTCATTCTGCCTGCGCACCGCCTGCAACGTCAAACCGATGGATGCCCCGCCCGCTGCGTATTCTTTCGTTGCTTGAGCCCGGGCTTTGTCCATCGCGACCAGACTTTGTGCCCGAGTGGCCAAGGCTTTCACCTGGGGGCCGCCCGTGGACGTCGCCCAAACCGGTGCGTCCTGACTGGGGAGGGCTCTTCCGCCGGGATTGCGCGGCAAGGCCACCGCGCCGAGCGCCGCGGTACTTTGCCAAATCGCGACCTCGGCCTCGATCATCGCCGCGGCGTTGGCCGTTTCCGCGGCGCGGACTACAAGCATTTCGGCGGCTGCGCCGCCGTCGTTGAGACGTGTGAGCAGCGCCGCCTTGGCGGCCTCCAATTGGGCCGCGGCGTCGACGTGCGCTTGGTAGACGGTGGCCGCGCGCCAGGCCTCGGCATAGGCGTCCAGCAATTCGGCGTGCAATGTTGGGCTGGTCGCCGCCAGGCATTGCCTTAGATTGACCGAGGTTTCGTTTTGATCCACAACCTTGGTGCGGCTGAAGATCGTCTCCATCACCGCGCGCGGCGGGGCGTTGTTCGTCGCGTACTTCGCGAAGATGGCGGTCGACATCGGCGGCGTCACCGGCTTGGCGACGATGTGACGCGTACCCGCGCTGGTGCCGGCCTGATCGCGGCCAAACGGATCTTCCGTCGGCGGTTCTTCGGAGGCCCCGCCGGCTGCGTCATCGATAGGTCCTTCCACAGCGCCTTCGAACTCTTGCGGTTCCGGCGCGGGAGCGCTGTCGATCTCCTCGGCGTCGACCGGCGCCGCGTCGAACTCGTGATACGCTGGCTGCGATGATTCCACGTTCGAGGCTTCCCACTCGATGGGTTCCGGCGCCGGCTCGGTCGTTTCGGCGGTCTCGATCGGCTGATCGTAGCTGGCCGGCGCGACTTCACTGCCATACGGGCTGGTCACTTCGGCGCGATCGCGCGAGCGGCGCGTGGCCGTGGACGTCGAGGAGCGAATTAACATGCCCACCAGCTTTGGCGTTTCCATGCCTTGCCCGGCGAGCGGCACGGCGTACTCGGCGATCAGGTTGTTGTACTCCCAGGTCACCCGGCAAAGGTCCTGCTGTTGCCGCGCCCGTTGTTGCCAGGCGCTGATCAGCGTCTCGACCGCGATTTGCGGTTGCGGCGCTGTGTAGCCAGCCACTTGTTCGACAACCACATCGTCCGCCGCCTGCCGGGCGACGCCGTGCGCCGCAATGGCCTCGCGATAGATCGGCAGCGTCTGGTGAATCAACCTCGCGCGCTCCGTCAGCGCGCGTCGAGCGAAGATGGTCTCGTAATGCGTGTGATAAATGCCGACGTGCGGCGGATCGAGCGGTCGCGGCATGCTGCCGGTCGCGTTCCAGCCCAACAGTGCACATAGTTCGACTTGCGCGGTGCGAATCGCGACTTCGGCGGCTTCCAGCCCTGCCTGGGCCGACGCCAACTCGGCGTCGAGCAGCGTCCCATCGACGGTACCGGCCTTCGCCGCGCGCGCCACGGGTTGCATCTGATCGATCATCGTCTGCGCGATCGCTTGATCGGCGAACGCCTGCCAGAGCCGCCAATAAGCCTGGACGACTTGCAGCCGCTGGCTGGGGTCGCGCGACGCCGCGGTCAGCACTTCGGTCAGCGTGACCTCGCGATACTTCGCGGTCTTCGGCGCAGGTAAACGGACCGCCTCGGCGGCCAAATCCTGCGGCGTCGGCCGCGGCACGGCGACGGCCGGCTGCCCAAAACTTCCAACTTGCGAGGTGAGCGCAACGGCCAGCACCAGGGCGGAGAGTTCCATCTCAAGCACCTCGGGAAAATGTACGCGCAGGTTTGCGCGGATGTTTCACCGCGGAGGCACGGAGGACACGGAGAGGAAAGTGAATACTCGGAAACTGGAACTCGGAACAAACGATTTTGGGTAGTTCCGAGCCCCGAGTATCTCGTTGCGCGTAGGCGCTTCCTCCGTGTTCTCCGTGTCTCCGTGGTGAATTCTGTGTGATTTACCGCACTTAACCTGATCGATTGGGCAATTTGCGTCAATCGGAGTTGGCCCGTCGCCTCCGCGCGACGACCGCCAACGCGGCTCCGCCAATTGCCAGCAAGCCGTAGGTGCTGGGTTCGGGGACAGAGAATTCGACCAACGCGGCCGCGACAAAGCGGGTCTCGGCATCGTTCCAGCCGGTCGAACTGGTGGTGGCGTAGTCCTGGCCGCCATAGGAGAGGTTGTTGTTCGGCGCTTCGTCAATCCAGTTGGCATAGGTCACTGCCGTGCCATCCACTCCGCCAAGCCAAAACAATTCGCCCGCTTCCGGCCCGGCCGTCCATCTCCATTCCCCTTCCACTTCCGCATCGGAAGCGCCGATCCAGAACCGACCCGTTGGTGGCTGGAACTCGTCGAGGAATGCGGACTCCTGCGCGGTGGTGATCGTGGCTAAATGGCCTGGCACTCCCAGAAACGAGTACACCTCGATCTCCGTCCTGGCCGCGTCCCAACTCACTGCAGCAGTGGTGTAAGCGTAGTAGTGGCCGTTGTCGGGATTAAATCGCGGGCAAGGCTTCACAGGCGACCCACGCGGACCGCTGCCGCCACAATAATATTCAGCCCAAGCCCAGTTAGGCGAACACAAACACCACGCAAGAGCGACAAAACGAATGAAGGAAATCATAGCGAACTCCGACAATTTGCCCCTGTCGAAATGAAATCGATCAAACCTGGCCACGATGAATTTCAAGTGCGGCGCTGGCGCGCATAGATCGCCAGCGCCACTCCGCCGATCGTGAGCAGGGCGTAGGTGCTGGGCTCGGGGACGGGCGAGAACTCCACGAGATAACCGTTCGCCCAACTCGCATCGTAAGCAAGGTTTGGAAGGTCGTTCCAGCCGTCGTGCATGTCGCCATGACCGAACGTGGCGTAGTCTTCGCCGGACGAAAGACCGCCGAGGTCGTTTGGTTCGCCCACATGCCAGTCTGTGAACCCAAGGGCTTCGCCACTCGCGTCGCCGTGCCAGAATAGCTGCCCCGCCTCGGGCCCGGTCATCCACCGCCATTCTCCTTCCACGGCGGCATCTGATGCCCCCATCCATGTAGCTGTGTAGTTGGACAAACTCTGCTTGAGGAACTCGCTTTCGCTGGGCGATGTGACCGTGGCCAGATAGCCCCGCATCCCATTAAATGTCAGCGTCTCGGCATCGTCTCGGGCTTCGTGCCAAGTGAAGTTCCGACCATCGACGCGGCCGTACCCCATTCCGTAGTAATGCCCGTTCACCGGGTTCATCACAGGGCAAGGCAGAAAAGGCCCATTGCGATCTTCTCCACACGACAGCGTTCCGCCGCCGCCGGGCGTGGCGACGATCGCCAATAGAACGAGTTCAAGAATCAACGAGCGCATGATACCGAACCTCGACAATTTGCCCCTGTCGAAGTCTCGTCACGCTGCCGGGCCTGGCGAGAATGC
>JALHLM010000325.1 GCA_022844585.1 Pirellulales bacterium
CGCACTCGAAGAGCACGTAGTTCGTAATGTCGACGACATTGTTGATCGCCGCCACGCCGAGTGTCGTCAGGCGCCTAACGAGCCAGTCGGGACTCGGTCCAACCTTCACGCCGCGCACAACGCGCGCCGTGTAACGCGGGCAGAGATCGGGGCAATCGATCCGGACTTGCGCTAGTTCCGCGACGGGCGCACGCCCCTCTCGCGGCCGCGGTTCTTTGATTTTCCAGGGCAGCCCGAAAATCACGCCGACTTCGCGGGCGATGCCGATATGCCCCAAACAGTCCGGCCGATTGCTCGTGACTTCCAAGTCGATCGCCAGGTCGTCGCCGACGTTCGTCGTCGACTCATGATTCAAACCGGCCATCATCAACCGGCGCGTCAACTCCTCCGCCGGCATCTCCAGCGAAACGTAATCGGCGAGCCAATTCCAGGAGGTGAGCATGGGGAGAGTTTGATGTTTTCGAGATGCAGTTTGAAGTTTTCAGTGTTCAGTTTTCAGTGACTTCTTTGCACGTAGTTCATCGCTCTTCACTTTCCATCTCCCACCCTCTCTGCGACTCCGCGCCTCCGCGGTTCAAATGGTTAGAACTGTCGCAGGAAGCGGACATCGTTTTTGTAGAACTCGCGGATGTCCGTCACTTGATGGCGCCGGGCGCAGACACGTTCCACGCCGAGGCCGAACGCGAAGCCGGTGTATTCTTCGGGGTCGTAGCCGACCGCTTGCAGGACGTGCGGGTCGACCATCCCGGCGCCCCCCATTTCGATCCAGCGGTCGTGCCAGCTCATGTCGACTTCCACGCTCGGCTCGGTGAACGGGAAGAACGACGGCCGGAAGCGGATATGTACATCGCCGCCGAAATAAGCCGCGGCGAACAGCCGGAGCGTGCTCTTGAGATCGGCCATCGTCACGTGGCGATCGACCAGCAACCCTTCGATCTGATGGAACATCGGGTAGTGCGTGTCGTCGGCTGTGTCAGGCCGGTAGACACGTCCCAGCGAAATGATCCGCACCGGGGGCTTGGCGGCCTCCATGACGCGAATCTGCACCGTGCTCGTTTGGCTACGCAACAACAGCGGCCCGCCGGCGCCGCGTTCGGCCGTGGCGAGGTAGAAATTCTCCAGCGGATCGCGCGCCGGATGCGAGGCCGGGATGTTCAGCGCCTCGAAGTTATGCCATTCATCTTCGATTTCCGGCCCGTCGGCGACCGTGAACCCGAGCCGGCCGAGGATTTCTTTCAATTCCTCGATCGTCTGCGTGAGCGGATGCAACCGGCCGAGACGCAATGGACGGCCCGGCAGCGTCAGATCGATCGGCGCCAGGCCGGGCTCAGTAATTCCCTGCGCGGCGATACGCTCTTGAGCACTCGTGAAAGCCGCTTCGATGGCCTGCTTGGCGTCGTTGAAGTGTTTACCGGCGGCGGGCTTGTCGGCTTTATCGACCGCGCCGAGTCCCTTTTGAGCGTCCTTGATGCGACCGCTCTTCGCGCCGAGGAATTCGATTCGCGCGGCTTCCAGCGTCAGCGCGCCGTCGGCCGCGGAAAATGCCCGCGCGGCGTCGGCGACGAGCGTTTCAAGTTCGGCGAGGTACTGAGCAAGCGCCACGGGGAATGCCCATCGAAATTATTCAGTTCAACAACACTAGCCCGACGCGCAAGCGAGGGGGAGCGGACGTTCGCCATGAGTACGGGCGGTACTCTCAGACAACGTCAACTCCCCCTCGCTTGCGCGTCGGGCTAGTGTGTTTAACCCAGTGCGGGAGTTTAGGCCGCGTTTTGCAGCAGCGCGCCCTTGACCATTTCGACGACCTTGTCGAAAGCGGGGGCGTCATGGATGGCCATTTCGGACAAGGATTTGCGATCCAGGCCGATGTTCGCGCGGTGCAGCCCGGCGATGAATTCGCTGTAGCGGAGGCCGCGCATCTTCACCGCCGCGTTGATGCGGACGATCCAGAGACGGCGGAAATCGCGCTTGCGGTTGCGGCGATCGCGATAAGCGTACGCGCCGGCCCGGACCAAGGTTTCCTTCGCGGTACGCAGCAGCTTGCGACGGCCGCCGACGAATCCCTTCACCTTCTTGAACAGCCGCTTCTTCGCCTGATTGCGAGCGGCGCCCTTACGCGTACGCATGATCTTTCCTCAACGTCGGCTTGCGCCCCGGTGGGGCGAATTTCGAATCTCTAAATCTGAATGACGAATCAAATTTGAAATCTGAATGACGAAGCGTTCGTCATTCGGATTTCGAACTTTGTCATTCCCTTAGTAGCTGTTTCCTTTGAGCATTTCCAGCACGCGATCGGCGTCCATCTTGTCGAGGACGGAGGTGCCGCGGAGGTTGCGGCTGCGCTTGGCGCTCATCGCCGTCGCCAAGTGGCTCGTGCCGCATTGGCGATGCTTGATCTTGCCGGTGCCGGTCGCCCGGAAGCGCTTTTTGGCGCCTTTATGTGTTTTCTGTTTTGGCATGGTCGCTGCGTCCGTGGCAAGCCAGTTGGTTTTTGAAGAATCCATGATTATAGGGCCGCCCGCCGCCAGCGGAAGGGGGAAAGCAGGCTCTCCTGCGAAGGAAAAGTCGCCGCTCGCCCCAAGCCCAGGGAAGGCCCTCAAAGTCTTACTATCGGCCGAAGACGATGGTGGCCTTCCCTGGGCTTATCGAGCGAAGTCGCTTTTCTGCTGGAATCGTCGCACTACTCGTCCGTCACGCAGCCTTCGCTGGCGCTTTTCACAAACCGGATGTATTTGGCCAGCACGCCGCGGGTCGCCTTGAGGGGCGGAGCCTTCCAGGCCTTGCGCCGCTCGGCCATTTCCTGATCGCTGATCGCGACTTCAATGGCGTTGCGCGACGCGTCGAGCGTAATTTTGTCACCGTTCCGGACCAGGGCGATCGGGCCCCCTTCCTGAGCTTCCGGCGTGACGTGGCCGACGATAAAGCCGTGCGAACCGCCGGAAAAGCGGCCGTCGGTCATCAACGCCACGTCCTTGCCGAGCCCCGCGCCCATGATCGCCGAAGTGGGGGTGAGCATTTCCGGCATGCCGGGGCCTCCCTTGGGCCCTTCGTAGCGGATGATGACCACGTCCCCCTTGGCGATTTCCTTCCGCTCCAGGGCGTGGAGCATGTCCTCTTCGGAGTCGTAGACCTTGGCCGTCCCGGTGAAGGTCAAACCCTCTTTGCCCGTGATCTTGGCCACGGCGCCTTCCGGGGCTAGGTTGCCGCGGAGAATCTGGATGTGTCCAGTAGATTTGATCGGCTTTTCCAGCGTGTGAATCACCTCTTGCCCTGCCTTCAGCCCAGGCAGATCCGCGAGGTTTTCCGCCACGGTGCGGCCGGTTACGGTCAGGCAACTGCCATCCAGCAAACCTTTTTCGAGCAGGTACTTCATCACCGCCGGCGTGCCGCCGACGTTGTGCAGGTCTTCCTGGACGAAGCGCCCGCTGGGCTTCAAATCGGCAATAAACGGGACCTTGTTGCTGACTTTCTGGAAATCGTCGATCGAAAGCTTCACATCAACCGCTTTGGCCATGGCAATCAGGTGCAGGACGGCGTTGGTCGATCCGCCGAGCGCCATCACGATCACCATCGCGTTCTCGAACGCCGCCCGGGTCATGATGTCGCGGGGCTTGATGTCGCGCTCCAGGAGCAGCCGCATCGCCTTGCCGGCGCGGACACATTCGTCCGCCTTGGCCGGATCTTCGGCCGGAATCGAGGAACTGTACGGCAGCGTCATGCCCATCGCTTCGATCGCCGAAGCCATCGTGTTGGCCGTATACATGCCGCCGCAGGCGCCCGCGCCGGGGCAGCTCTTGGCGACGATCTCTTTGCGGACCTTCTCGTCGATCTGATTCGCGAGAAACTGCCCGTAGCACTGGAACGCCGAGACGATATCGAGGGCCTCGGCGCCCAGGTGGCCCGGCTTGATCGTGCCGCCATAGACCATCAGCCCCGGGCGATTCAGCCGGCCCAGGGCCATTAAGCAGCCGGGCATATTCTTGTCGCAGCCGGGCAGCACGACGCAGCCGTCGTACCATTGGGCCGAGCAGACGGTTTCAATTGAATCGGCGATCAGGTCGCGCGAGGGGAGCGAATAGCTCATCCCTTCGGTGCCCATCGAGATGCCGTCGGAGACGCCGATGGTGTTGAACCGCATCCCGACCAGGTCCGCCGCCACGACCCCCTCTTTAACCTTCATGGCCAGGTCGTTGAGGTGCATGTTGCAGGTGTTGCCCTCGTACCAGACGCTGGCGATGCCGATCTGGGCCTTCTGCATGTCGGCTTCGGTCAGGCCGGTGCCATAGAGCATGGCCTGGGACGCCCCCTGGCTCTTCGGCTGGGTGATGCGAGCGCTGTACTTATTGAGCGACATGACAACTCCGAGTGCGGCGGGTGGCAGGCGAGGAAGCGACTATCTTAGCGCGAGCCGGGACGGCATTCCAGCGGTGGGTATGGCAGCGCGTTCTCGTCTGAGCGGCCGCCCTGTAGGTCAGGCACCCTGGTCGGAGGCGCAATATGTCGCACTGCGACGACTTCCCCTAACATCCCGGGACCATGCCGGCTAATTGCCTGACTTGGATTCGACGCTCTTTCCTGTCAGGCAATTAGCTGGCATCGACTCAGGACGTGGCCTTGGTCGATGATAGCGCTACGGTGTGTGTCTTCGACCGGGGTGCCTGACCTACTGAACAAAGGGCTTCTATCAGAGCAACTGCCAGGCGGCCGGGTTCGCGGAGGTCAGCACATAGACTCCCAGCAGGCCGTTCGTGACCAGATGGGCGACGACGCAGTCCCAGATGTTCTTGGTCTTGGCATAAAGCCCGACCATCATCCCGAACCAGGCGATTGCGGCGAATAGTTCCGCCGGATGCATCAAGACGGGGACGGCAATCGACGCGGCGACCGCGATCGGCGTGAGTTTGCCGAACGGTACGTCCATCCATTTTTGGTCGATGGCGAAGCGGGTCACGAAGCCGCGCAGGAACATTTCTTCGATCAACGGGACGACGAGCGTCAGACCGAACGATCGCACCGCCATGAACGCCCAGGCTTTGGCGGGGGAGTCGAGATTCTCGAACGGATTGAACGCGCTGCGTTCGCCCATCCCGCCGATCAGCTTACGGACGCCGAGGTGGCCTTCCAGATCCAGGCGCCACAGGCCGACCCAGAGTACGACGCCGACGACGCCCACGACGACCGCGAGCCAACTGACGCGGATCGGCATCAGTTTCCGGTAGCCGGGCCAAACAAACGTGATCGCCACAATGGTGAGCGCGATCTTCAGGGCGTAGATCGCGGGATAGTAGCGGTACATATTGACCGCCGCGTCGGCGGCCTCGGCCCCGGGCGGCGTGGGTTCAAACATGTTCGCCACCGAATAGACGACCATCGGCAGAAGGAACACCCACCAAGGGTTGGTGCGCGGCGACCCGATTTCGGAATTCTGTACGTCAGTCATGTTTACATCGTGCTCCGCGATCGATTTTTTCTGGCCACGGAAGCATACCTTTTCCTAATCCCGATGCCAGCGCCGCGACACCAACCCGAAGCGCCAGCGAGGGGGAGAGGAAGTCTGTGCCAGCTCAGCATGGCGCTGAGAACCGAGCCATATGCTCAATTCCGCTTGCGTTGCCTGGTTTCAGCGCGCTGCGGAACTGGATGGTCCGTCCTCTCCCCCTCGCTGGCGCTTCGGGTTGGTGTTTGTGTTCGGTCCGCTATACTCGGCGGCATGACGGATCGCACTCAGCTTCGACGCCTGGCCGTGCAGCAGTTGGAAAGCCTCGCCCGGGCTGGGGTGACGCATTTGCCGCGCGTGGCCGGGAAAGCACGGTCCAATTCGGCCGCAACACCGCCCGCTTCGCCGCCGCCTCCTGCATCGGCCGTCGTTGCCAAATCGATCGCCGCGATGTCGAAGGAAGATCGCGCCGCCGCGCTCAAGGTGCTGCAGACCGAAGTCGCCGGTTGCACGCGCTGTAAGGTGCTGGCGGCCACGCGTACGCAAACTGTCTTTGGCGTCGGCAACATCACGCCACGGCTGGTCTTCATGGGCGAGGCCCCGGGCGCGGACGAAGACAAGCAAGGCATTCCGTTCGTCGGCCGCGCCGGCCAGTTGTTGACGAAGATCATCGAGGCCTGCACCTTGCGCCGCGGGGACGTCTATATCCTCAACACGCTCAAGTGTCGTCCTCCGGAAAACCGCAATCCGGAGCCGGATGAAGTCTTGAACTGCCGCGGCTTTTTCGAGCGGCAAATCGATCTCCTGCAACCGGAGTACATCTGCTGCCTGGGCGGCGTGGCGGCGAAGTCGCTGTTGAATTCGGAGCTCTCGATCGGCAAGCTTCGCAAGACGTTTCACCAATACCGCGGCATCCCGGTCCTCTGCACCTACCACCCGTCGTACCTCCTGCGCAACCCCGAAGCCAAACGCGACGTCTGGGAGGACATGCAGTTGTTGATGAAAAGGATGGGAATCGTGCTGCCGGGGAAAGGGTGATTTCATTTTGAACCGCTGAGGCGCTGAGACGCAGAGGAGGAGCTAACCGCGAAAATCGCGAAATGACGCAAAAGCAGCAAGGATAAAAACTCAGATCGTTAAATCCGAATTTAGTGGATTTCCTTTCGTGTAATTTCGCGTATTTCGCGGTTGAGTTCCTCTGCGTGTCTGCGCCGCCGCGGTTCAATTGGGGAAGTCTCGGCCGGTTGACCGCCGTTCTCCGCCGCTTCTATAATCCGGCCTCACTTCCACCGCAATTGAGCATCCTGCGATGAAGATTCACGAATATCAGGCGAAAGAACTCCTTCGCAAAGCGGGCGTGGCCGTGCCGCGGTGTATCGTGGCGCGGACCCCGGATCAGGCCAAGGCCGCCTACCAGCAGCTCGGCGGTTCGATCGCGGTGGTAAAGGCGCAGATTCACGCTGGCGGCCGCGGCAAGGGGACCGTCAAAGGCAATGACAAGCAGCGCGGCGTGCAGTTGGTGAAGAGCGCCGATGAAGCCGCGCAAGTCGCCAAGAATTTGATCGGCCAGGAACTGGTTACCATTCAGACCGGCCCCGAGGGACGCATCGTCAACCAGGTGCTCGTCGAGGAAGGCTGCGACATCGGCCGTGAGTTGTATCTCGGC
>JALHLM010000326.1 GCA_022844585.1 Pirellulales bacterium
AAGGGAAGATCGAAAGAGTCGCTGTTCTAACTTCAAGCTGTTGTTGGTCGAAGGCACAGGCAACGAGTTGGCCTGGCATCTCGAAAAGCACTTGCGTTTGAACAACGATTTTTCGCGTATTTCGCGTGTTTCGCGGGCCGCTCCGAACTCCCGTAAGAGATGTGTAGAGCAAAGAGGTCACAGACATCGGCTACAGGGCCGCAAACGTTTCTTGGGCGGAGTTGATGGTGGCGTCGATGTCTTCGTTGGTGTGTGCGGTGGAGATGAAGAGGGCTTCGTATTGGCTGCAGGGCATGTAAATGCCGCGGTCGATGAGGTTCCAGAAGTATTTCGCGTACTTGGCGGTGTCGGAGCGGCTGGCCGTAGTCCAGTTGGTGACGGGGCCGGGGTGGAAGAAGAACGTCAGCATGCTGCCGACGCGCGTGACGGTGTGCGCGACGCCGGCGCTGGTTGCGGCGCTGCGCAAGCCTTGTTCCAGTCGCGCGCCGAGTTGTTCCAGGCGTGTATAAGCATGGCCGTCTTTCAAGAGTTGCAGCGTGGCAATGCCGGCGGCGGTGGCCAATGGATTGCCGGAGAGCGTGCCGGCCTGAAAGACTTTTCCGGCCGGCAGGATGTGATCCATGATCTCCGCGCGGCCGCCGTACGCGCCGACTGGCAGTCCGCCGCCGACGATTTTGCCGAGCGTGGTGATGTCCGGCGCAATGTTGAACAAGCTCTGCGCGCCGCCGTAAGCGACGCGGAAGCCGGTCATCACTTCGTCGAAGATCAGTAGCGCGCCGTGCTTTGTGGTCTGCGTTCGCAATGCGTTCAAGAACTCGGGCGACGCCACAACACAGCCCATGTTGCCGACGATGGGTTCCAGGATCACGCCGGCGATGCGTTGGCCGTGTTGATCGAAGGCGGCGGTGAGCGCGGCGACGTCGTTGTATTCCAGGACGAGCGTATCGCGCGTGGTGCCTTCCGTGACGCCGGGCGAGTTCGGCACGCCTAGCGTCGCGGCGGAACTGCCGGCGGCGACGAGCAGGCTATCCACATGGCCGTGATAGTTGCCGGCGAATTTGACGATCACGTCACGGCCGGTGTAGCCGCGCGCGAGGCGAATCGCGCTCATCGTGGCTTCGGTGCCGGAACTGACGAGGCGGACTTTTTCCACGCTGGGAACGGCGTCGATGATCAGCTCGGCGAGCTCGCTTTCCGCTTCGGTTGGCGCGCCGAAACTCGTGCCCCGCGCGGCCGCTTCATGCACGGCCGCGAGCACTTCTTCGTGCGCATGGCCGACGATCATCGGGCCCCAGGAGCCGATGTAGTCGATGTAGCGATTGCCGTCGACGTCGTAGAGATAGGCCCCGTCGCCGCGGGCCATGAAAATCGGTTCGCCCCCCACGCCGCCGAACGCCCTCGCGGGACTGTTCACGCCACCGGGGATCAAACGTTTGGCTCGGGCGAAAGCGGCCTGGCTGTGCTGGCGTGACATCGTGGGTCCTGGTGGAGCGCGGTGGGATCGCTGAATTTTAGCGATGAAGCGCCGCGTTCGGGAGGGAAGTGAGCAAACAAGAGCCACGTCGGATATCGTCTCGTCTGTTAGAATCCAATAAAACTCCGCAGATCGAAACGACGAGGAACAGCCATGCGCCCCTGGAAGTTGCTGGAAACGAATTTCGCCTACGTCACCGCGAATCCGTATGAAGTGGCGGTGCTGCCGTTGGGGGCGACCGAGCCGCACAATTTGCACTTGCCGTACGGCACCGACGTGATGGAGGCCGAGATCGTCGGCGAGCGGATTTGCGAGGCCGCGCACGCGCAGGGGGCGAAGGTGGTGATGCTGCCGACGATTCCTTACGGCACGGAAACCAACCTCCGTCAGTTTCCGCTGGCGATGAACGTGCAGCCGTCGACGTTGGCGCTGGTGATTCGCGATCTGGTCGAGACCCTGGCCGGCAGTTCCATTCGCAAGGTGCTGTTGCTCAACAGCCATGGCGGGAATGAGCTCAAGTCCGTGCTGCGCGAGTTATACGGGCGGACGTCGGCGCAGATCTTTCTTTGCAACTGGTATCAAATCTTCCGCGACGTCGAGCGCGAGATCTTCACCGATCCCGGCGATCATGCGGGCGAGATGGAGACCGCCTTTGGTCTGGCGTTCTTTCCGAACCTCGTAGCGCGGCATCCGGACGGGAGTCTCGCCGCTGACGCCGGCGCCGCGGCGACGACGCAATTCGAGGCGCTCAATCGCGGCTGGGTCACGATGACGCGGCCCTGGCACCTGCTGACGACAAACACCGGCGTCGGCAATCCTCATCCCGCCACGGCCGAAAAAGGGCAGCGGATGATGGACGTCGTCGTCGAACGGCTGTCGAAGTTTCTCGTCGAACTCTCGGCAGCGGAGATGAACGACCGGTTTCCCTTCGTGTGATGTCGCAACGTCGCTGGCAATGTCCGTCGACTATCGTCCCGCGCTATTGCGCTGATCCGCTCCAGCGTCTTCCGAGCTAGCGCCGCGGCTGCCGCCGTAAGCCCAGAACATGCCCCAGATCCAGGAGAAGCGATCGCCGACCTGGTGCAGCCAACTGGCGGACTGATGTGTGCCGCCGTGATGCGACCCATGCTGCGGCGCGTCGGTTTTGCCCTCCGCGTGTTCCGCATGCTGCTCGCCGTCGTGGTGGTGGCCGTCGGAACCGTGATGCCCGTGGCCGGTCGATGTTCCCAAGTGCGACGTCGCGCCGGTCCAGGCAATGTTATCGCCCGGTTCGCCCAACTGCAGTTCCGAGAATACCAACTCCGCGGCATCGGGATCGACGCCGCTGACGGCCGGCAGCATGGGCCACGTGGGCCGCTCGGCGGGCGCGTCGGAGGCACTCGGCGCGGAATCAGCGACGGCAGTATCCTCGACGAATGCCGCGGCGGGCTGGTTGAGGTCGTCCTCCAATTGGAAGCCAGAGACGTGCAACGCCAAGTCGCGCGTGAGCTCGACATGGTCGCCGTCGGCCTCGGTGGTGACGACGGTCACCTTGAGCGTCACGTCGGCCGGGGCGTCTTGCGGCAACGTGATTTGCAATCCTTCCAAGTCCGCCGCGCTCAACGTCCAGACGCCATTGCCTTGATAGCTGCCAGCGGAAAGTGATGCGCCGTGCGGGACGTTTTCGATCCGCACCGTCAGCGCTTCGCTGCCGTCGAGGTCGCCCAAGGCGGCCGAGATCGACAGCGGCGTGGATTGCCCGGCATAGAGCGTGGCGTTGGAAACCTCGAGCGTGGCTACATCAGCGTCGCCATGCACCTGGACGTGGACCGTCGACGTCGATGACAGACCATTGCCGTCGGTCACGGTGTAGGTGAACGAATCGGACCCGCTGAAATTCGGGTTCGGCGTGTAGGTGAAGGTGCCGTCGCCGTTGTAGGCGACCGAGCCGTGTTGCGGCGAGGAGAAGTCGGAGACGGTCAGCGAGTCGCCGTCGATATCGTAGTCGTTCTCCAGCACGTTCGGCGTAACGATCGGCTGATCCTCGACCCCTTCGGCGAAGTCGTCGACGCTGTTGACCCCTTCGTTCACGTTGTTCACGCGGATGGTGAACGTCTCGTCATACGAGTTGCCGGCCGCGTCCGTGGCGCGGACCGTGACCTGATGCTGCTGGTTGTCCTCGTAGTTGATCACTTCCTCGGTCGGCTCCGCCACGAGGATTTCGCCCGTGTTCGGATCGATCGTGAAGCGGCCGAGCGCGTTGTCCGTCAACGAATAAGTGACCTGGTCGATCTGATCGACGTCGGACACCGTTACCTTGCCGACCACCGTGCCTGGGGCGGAGTTTTCACTGACGACGTCGCCGACCAATTCCAGATCGGTCGGCGCTTCGTTGACGTCGTTGACGTGAATATTGAACGCCTCGTTGTAGGAATTCCCAGCGGAGTCGGTGACTCGCACCAGGACACCCAGGTCGGGCTCGGCCTCGAAGTTCAAATTGGCGCCGCTTGCGACGCGGATTTCGCCGGTCGCGGCGTCGATCGTGAAGCGACCGCCAGCGTCATCGGCGAGCGCAAATGTGAACGACTCGCCCTGATCCTGGTCCGTCACGTTCACCTTGCCCACCAGGGTTCCCGCCGCGGAGTTTTCATCAACGGCGTCGCCGACGAGCGTCAGGTCGGTCGGCGCTTCATTGACGTCTTGAACTTGAATGCTCACCGACTCGGTGTAGGAATGGCCCGCCGCATCGGTGACGCGCACGGTGACGTCGTGGCTGGCGTCTGATTCGTAGTCGAGCACCGCGCCGGTCGCCACGCGGATATCGCCGGTCGCGGCGTCGATGGTGAAGCGGCCGTCGGCGTTGTCGGTGAGCGCGTAGCTGAATGTCTCGCCTTGGTCCGGGTCGGTGGCCGTGACCTTGCCGACGACGGTTCCGGCGGCGGAATTCTCGTTCACCACGTTCCCGGTCAGCGTGAGGTCGGTCGGCGTTTCATTCACGTCATTCAGATGAATGTTAAACGCCTCGTTGTACGAATTCCCGGCCGAGTCGGTGACGCGCACCAGCACGCCGTGATCGGGTTCCGTTTCGAAATTCAAGTCCGCGCCGGTCGCGACACGGATTTCGCCGGTGGCCGCATCGATCGTGAAGCGTCCGCTGGCGTCGTCGCCGAGCGCGTACGTGAACGTCTCGCCCTGGTCCGGGTCGGTCGCCGAGACCTGGCCGACCACGGTGCCGGCGGTGGCGTTCTCGTTCACTTCGCCGCCGACAAAGTCCAAGTCTGTCGGCGCGGAGTTGCCGCCGGTGATCTCAATCTTGAACGCCTCGTCATAGTACTTGCCGCCCGCGTCCTTCACGCGGACCACGATCGTCGGCGTGTCACCGGGTTCGAAGTCGAATTTGGCGCCCTTGGCGACGGTGATTTCGCCGGTCTTGGCGTCGATGGCGAAATTGTTGCCGGCCGTGGTCTTCAACGAGTACGTGAGCGTGTCGCCCGCGTCGGGATCGACGCCGGTCACCTTGCCGACGACCGTGCCGGGCGTGGCGTGCTCGCCGACCTTGCCGCCTTCGAGTGTCAGGTCGGTCGGCGTTTCATTGACGTTCTTGAGGTGGATCGCAAAATCCTCGGAGTAGGTATTCCCCGCCGAGTCCTTGACTTGCACCTTCACGCTGTGATCGGGATCGCTCTCGAAATCGAGGTTCGCGCCGGTCGCGACCTTAATCTGGCCTGACTTGGCGTCGATGGTGAATTTCCCGTCGGCGTTGTCTTCGAGCGCGTAGGTGAACTTCTCGCTCTTGTCGGCGTCTTTCGCCGTGACCGTACCGACGACCGTGCCGGCCTTCGCGTTCTCGTTGACCGTATCGCCCTTGAGCGTCAGATCGGTCGGCGCTTCGTTGACGTTCTTGACGTCGATTTTGAACGCCTCGTCGTAGGTCAATCCGCCGGCGTCTTTCACGCGCACGGTGACGCTATGACTCGTGGCCCCTTCGTAATCGAGCTTCGCGCCATCGGCTACTTTGATTTCTCCGGTCTTGGCGTCGATCGTGAAGCGGCCGCCGGCGTCGTTGGCCAGTGAATACGTGTGCGTGTCGCCGCGATCGACGTCCTTCACCGTGACCTGACCGACGACCGTTCCTGGCGCGGAGTTTTCATACACCGCGTTGCCCTTGAGCGTCAGATCGGTCGGCGCTTCGTTGACGTTTTCGACGGCGATCTTGAACGACTCGTCGTAGTACTTGCCTCCGGCGTCCTTAACACGAACGGTGACGGATTGCGATTCGCCCGCTTCGAAGTCCAACTTGGCGCCCTTCGCCACGCTGATCTCGCCCGTCTTGGCGTCGATGGCGAACTTGCCGCCCGCGCTGCTGGTGAGCGCGTAGGTGAGCTTATCGCCCACGTCCGGGTCGGTCCCCGTGACCTTACCGACGACCGTGCCGCCCGTGGCGTTTTCCTTCACGACACCGCCCTCGAGCGTCAGATCGGTTGGTTTCTCATTGACGTTCTTGAGCTGGATGTCGAATGACTCGGCGTAGGTATTTCCGGCCGAGTCCTTCACTTGGACCTTGACGCTATGATCGGGGTCCGCCTCGAAATCGAGGTCGGCGCCCTGGGCGACCTTGATACTGCCCGTCTTGGCGTCGATCGTGAACCGGCCGCCGGCATCGTCCGTGAGCGAGTAGGTGAACTTGTCGCCAGCGTCGGGATCCTTGGTCGAGACCGTGCCGACGGTCGTGCCGGCCGCGGCGTTCTCGTTCACCGTATTGCCCTTGAGGGCCAGGTCGTACGGCGCTTCGTTGACGTCCGTGACGCCGACCGTGAATTTCTCGTGGTAGCTGGCGCCGTGGGCGTCGGTGACTTGAACGTCGATGACGTGTGACTTCGCCGCTTCGTAATTCAAGGCGTCGCCGTCGGCCACGTGGATTTCGCCGGTCTCGGCGTCAATCGTGAACCGGCCTCCGGCGTCGTTTAGCAATTCAAACGTGTGGGAGTCGTGCGCATCGACGTCCTTCACATCCACATGTCCGACGAGAGTACCGTCGGCGGCGTTTTCGGCGACCTTCGATCCGACGATGGTGAGATCCGTCGGCGCATGATTGACGAACTTATCCGCCGCCAGGCTGCCGTCGGCAAAGCGGAAAGTCTCGACGGAATCGACCGTGTCGGTGCCATCGATGCCGCGCAGGTCATGCACCGTGAATTTTCCATTCCCCAGGTGCTCGATTTCGTAGTCGCTGGCGTTGCCAGAATATTTTGCGGTATCCCAGCCCTTGCCGCCGGAGATCAAGTCATCGCCGCCGCCGCCAGTGATGCGGTCGTTCCCGGCGAAACCATAGAGCGCGTTGTCGTGGTCGTCGCCAACGAGCCGATCGCGGTGATTCGATCCGTGGACGTCTTCGATACCATCAAGTTGATCACCGGCCGCTTGGCCGCCGCTGCCTAGGCCGGTGGATAAATTGACGCTGACGCCGGCGGTCGAGCTGTGATAGCTGGCCGTGTCATGTCCCGTGCCGCCATGCAGTTGATCGGCGCCGCTGCCGCCGTCGAGGAAGTCGTCGTCGCCGTCGCCGAAGAGTTCATCATTGCCAGTCCCGCCGTACAGCAGGTCGTCGCCGCCGTTGCCGTCGAGGACGTCATTGCCGCCGGCGCCG
>JALHLM010000327.1 GCA_022844585.1 Pirellulales bacterium
ACCGGCGCGACCGCCTTGCCGTCAGCGGTTTCCGCCTTGGCGGCGATTTTCTGCAACACGCTGATCACGTTCATGTCCGGTTCGTGCTCAACGCGATGACGTTCCCAGTAACTGGGCCCGCCCGGCGCATCCTGCCGCAACACCCGCACGTGAAACTCGCGCGGACCATGGTGATGAGCATGCGTATCGGTCATGGAATCATCCTGGAGAATTTTTCTCTTTTTTACCGCGGAGGCGCAGAGACGCGGAGGGGATTAAGAGGTTTGGGGGAGAGCATTTCAATAACCTTGAATGATCCGCGGCGATTTTATCCCACTCTCGATTCTCTCTGCGTCTCAGCGTCTCTGCGGTAAAAATGGTTTAGATCTCAATGCGTTGCCGCGAGTTTTCCGGTCGCCGTTGCTCCGGCGCCGTTGCCACTCGCGGCGGTTTTTTGCTGTTGGCGTTCGCGCCAGACTTCTTCGATCAGTTCCGCGCCGACGAGTCCGTACAAGCGTGGCCGCGGCGGAATCAACGAGGTGTCGACGTCTTCATACACGAGCGTGGGCTCTCCGTCGGCGTCCAGGCTGGCGACCGTCGATTTGAGCCACTTGGCAGTGTTTTCCTCGAAGTTGATGCACCATTTCTCCGCCTGGTGGCGACGTTCGCCGGCGTCCTTGGCGTCCAGCCCCGGCATCGAATAGTCGGGTTTGAAGTGCGCGCCGCGGCATTCATCGCGTTGCAGGGCGCCCTTGAGAATCGTCTTCGCCAGCGGGAACATGTCGACCAGCGCTTTGGTGAAGACCACGTTCTGGTTGGTCCACTTGCCGGTATCGGACAGCGAGCAACGCTGGGCCCGTTCCGCGAGTTCGGACACTTTCGCGTAAGCGGTGCGCAAGTCGTCGTTCTTCCGCACCACCGTCGCGGCTCGCGTCATCACGTTGCCGAGCTCCTGGTGCAGCAGGTACGGGTTCTCACCGCCGCCGGCGCGGGTCAGCAATTGTTGATGCGCCTGGTCGTGCTCGCGCCGTGCGCCGTCGTAAAGCGACGCCGGCTGCGCGGCCGCGTTGCCACCGGGAATCGATTTGATCCAATTCTCGATGCCCGGCGCGACGATCAGGCCGCTGAAAATGCAACTCAGCAGCGAGTTCGCGCCCAGCCGATTAGCGCCGTGGTACTGGTAGTCGCACTCGCCGATGGCGTACAAGCCCGGGATGTTTGTCACTTGATTCTTCGGAGAGCCGACGCGCAGGCCGCCGGTCGCGCTTCGCTCGTAGTCGACCCACAGTCCGCCCATCGAGTAATGGACGGCGGGGAAGATCTTCATCGGCTCTTCGCGCGGATCGACCCCTTGGAATTTCTCGTAGATGTCCAGGATGCCGCCGAGTTTCTGGTCCAACACCTGGCGCGGCAAATGCGTCACGTCGAGGTACACGCTCATCCGGTCCGGATCGACCGACAAGCCTTCGTACGTGCAAACGCTGAAGATTTCCCGCGTGGCGATATCGCGCGGCACCAGGTTGCCGTATTTCGGATAGCGATCTTCGAGGAAGTAATAGCGTTCCGATTCCGGAATCGAACGCGCCGCGCGCGGATCGTTCGGTGTGCGCGGCACCCAGACGCGCCCCCCTTCGCCGCGAGCGCTTTCGCTCATCAGACGCAGCTTGTCGGCGCCCGGCACGGCGGTCGGATGGACCTGGATGAACTCAGCATTGCCATACTTGGCGCCGGCGCGGAAGCAACGGCTCGCGGCGCTGCCGTTGCAGACCATCGACATCGTCGACCGGCCATAGATCAAACCGCAACCGCCTGAGCCGACAATCACCGCGTCGGCCGGGAAGGCGCGAATCTCCATCGTGACGAGATCCTGCGCCACCGCGCCACGGCAGACTCCGCGGTCGTCCAGGATCGGGCCGAGGAAATCCCAAAACTCGTACTTCTTGACCTTGCCGGCGACTTCCCAGCGGCGCACCTGCTCATCGAGCGCGTACAGTAACTGTTGCCCCGTCGTGGCGCCGGCGAAGGCCGTCCGCTTGAACAACGTGCCGCCGAAGCGGCGTTGATCGCGGAAACCTTCCGGCGTGCGATTGAACGGCACGCCGAGCCGATCCATCAGATCGATGATCTTCGGCCCCCACTCGACCATTTCCTTGACCGGCGGCTGATGCTGGAGAAAATCGCCGCCGTAAACGGTGTCGTCCAGATGCAGCCATTCGTTGTCGCCGAACTGCCGCGTCTGCTCGTTGACGCTGTTGATGCCGCCCTGGGCGCAGACGCTGTGAGAACGCTTGACCGGCGTGAGGCTCATCAAGTCGACGGCGACGCCCAACTCGGCCAGCTTCATCGTCGCGGCCAAACCGGCCAGCCCGCCGCCGACCATGAGAACCCGTTCGTTCGCCATCTGAGTCACCTTCCGAAAAACGCCGCCAAATCGCGGCTGTGGAGTCCAAGCTGCGCGCCGTAACTTGCGCTGCGATTATTGTCTTTCACTCGCCGGCACACGGGCTGCCGTCGAGGCGTCTTCTTCTTCAATGGCCGGTTCGTCAGCGTCCTGAGCATTCACTTCCGGCGTTTCCGCCGATTGCGTCGCCGCGGCTTCCGGCACTTCGACTTTGCTGAATCCGAACAGGGCGCCCAGGCCGACGATTGACAATAACAGGCCGAACGCGAGGCAAATAAAGTCGGCACGCTTCTGCGCGGCGGGCGTCACCCAAACGCCCCAGGTAATGCCCATCGTCCAGATGCCGTTCGCCAGGTGGTAGACACTCGCCAAGACGCCGATCGCGTAGAGCAGTCGGACGACAATCGGTTGCAAAGCCAACGCGGCGCTCGCGGTGGCGTTTTCCGGTTCGAACCGGCCGCCGCCGAGCGGTTTGACGACGTTCTCCATCCACGGCTCGACATGGAACCAGCCATGCATGTGAAACACGTGGTAGAGAATGAAGAACAACGCGATCCAGGCCGTAGCGCGCTGCAATGTATAGCGCACGTTGTTCGCGTACGGGTAGCTGCCGGTGTTCGGCATGCCCGACCGCACGATCATCACGCCGACGACGGCGTGAAAAATCAGCGGCAGGAAAATGAACGACCACTCCACGAGCGGCAACAATGGCCCCAGCGAGTGGATGAGATTGACGTTGTCCTGAAAGATCTGACTCCCGCCCAGAACGCTGGCGTTCGTGGTCAGGTGGACGCATAAATACGCGCCCACCGGAATCAGGCCGCTGAGCGAATGCAGGCGGCGAATCAGAAACTCGTGACGAACCAAGAACGGCGCCGTCGAAGCGTCCACAGTCTTCCTTTCCGGTGTCCGGCCTGAGCTGGCAAAGCGTCGGAACAAGCACGCTTTGGCGTCCGAACTGCCATCTCCATCGGTAGTATAGGGATGCGACGCAACCTTACAAGACTGCCCAAATGGCAGCAATCGCCGCTATCCTCTTGAGGACTCGGAGGTTGCGCAAATCCGCTAATTTCTCTTCCGATAAGTGCCTGTGCATGCTACAAGAAAAGGTGGCGCTTGGACTTACGGTCGTTCGGCCGAGTTTTCGCACGTCGCATCGGCTAAATCGGCACTAGACTTGCATCCCAGCAACACCGTAATGCCATTGTGAAACTAAAAGACCTGGGCAACTCAGGCGGACTCAGGCGAGGGCTCGGGGCGTGATCCAGAATTGGCCGTCCATCTTAATTACCGATGACGACGACGCCTTGCGCGAAGCGTTGGGGACGATCTTCGCGCCGCGCGGCTTCAAAGTGCATCTGGCCAGTGACGGCGAACGGGCGCTCCGCATCTTTCGTTCGGAGCGCGTGGACATCGTCCTGCTGGATATGCACATGCCGCGGCTGACCGGCTTGGAGACGATCCGCCAGCTCAAGCAGTTCAAAGCGGACCTTCCGTGCATCCTGATGTCGGCCAACGCGGATGACGAACTCGTCCGCCAAGCGCAGCAGGCCAACGCCTACGCCGTCCTGCGTAAGCCGGTCTCCGGCTGCCAGGTATCGCAAACCGTCTGCGACGCCCTGGCCAGCGCTTACGACTGGCTGCCCGGCAACGACCAGCAGTTCGTTTAGTCACAGTCTCCTTTCGCTCCGCGAAAGGTCCGAAGCCTATCGCGGAGCGAAAGGCGACTATGGCTGTCTCACCGCCGGACCACTGGCAATTTGGCGCGAATTCTTTGCGGCGACCCAGGAAAAGTGTTGCCTTTTTCTGTAGGAAAGCCTTATATTCGCACGCAGCGGCGTGTTGGGCGTCGTTCTAGCCTCGGACCGGCGTACTCTGTCGTCGATGTAACCGCGCTTGTCGCGCGGCGAGGATCGCTAATTCCCCACGCTCGGGTCTCAGGAACAGGAGACTGTCATGCGCGTCGCATTGTTGATCGGGGCTAGTTGTGTATTGGGTTGTCTGGCGGCCGAATCGCGGGCCGCGACGCCTGCGAAGAAAACCGCGCCACCGGCGAAGCCGGCGCTCGCCAAAGAGAACCTGGTAGAGCTGGCGCTCCGCGCTGAAGTCCGCGGAGATCGCGAGGCTCGCGAAAAGTTTCTCGAACAAGCCCTGCAGGCCGCGCCGGACGACGCCGCGGCGCATTGGCATGCCGGCGATGTCTGGCACGACGATAGCTGGTTGAAACCAAGCGAAGTCGCGGCGCGCTTGGTTGAAGACCGGCGACTGATTGAATATCGCAATACGCGCGACGGTTATCCGGACACAGTCGCCGGGCAGTTGGACCTGGCGCATTGGTGCGCTCGGAATGGCCTGCACGATCAAAAACGCGCCCATCTCACGCGCGTGCTGGAGTTGAATCCCAACGAAATCCGCGCCCGCCAAGAACTCGGTTTCCGCTGGGTGGACGGCGTGTGGCTTTCGGCGGAAGAAATCGTAGCCTCCGGTCGCCGTGCGGCACTGGCCGAGCATTCGCTGGAAGTCTGGTCGCCGAAACTTTTGAAGCTCCGCGACACGCTGGAGCGGCGTAGCCAGCAGCAACGGGAAATTGCGCTGACACGTCTATTGGAGATCAATGACCCGGAAGCTATTCCGGCGCTCGAAGCGGTTTTCGGCGCGTATAGTGAGCCGGCGGCACTCGCGATGCTCAAGGTTGTCGCGGCGATGCCCGGTTCCGAAGCCACGGCCGCTGTGGCGCGGCAAGCGGTGCTTTCGCCATCGGACAGCGTTCGTGAGGAAGCCGCCGACCGGCTACGCAATCGTCCGCAGGTCGAGTATGTACCCGTGCTATTGTCTGGCATTTACTCGCCGGTGCAGTCGCGGAGTGAATTGTACCGATTTCCGAACGGCCGGCTGTTGTATCAGCACGCCTACTATCGCGAGGGCATGGATCAACACGAAGTGCAGTTAACGGCAACCGTGTTCGAGCGACGCGCCGCGGATTTCGCGTCTCGCCGCCAGAACGCGATCGTCACAAGTTACTCGCTGAATGAATTGATTCAAACACACAATTACTTCACACGACTAGCGGCGGCGCGCGATCAAGCGGCCGCAAATCAGAATGCCTACAACGCGGAAATGACAGCCCGAGCGTCGCAGGCACTCACAACCGCGACCGGCCAGGTCAACCCTGCGAATGCGGCGGACTGGTGGAATTGGTGGAACGATCGCAATGAGGTTGCGTTTTCCTCCGTCGATAAAGCAGTGGATTTTCGCTACCGCTACGAGCTGGATATGCCCTTCTCCCCCGCCGTTCAACCTTGGCGACCCAACCCTTCGTGTTTAGTCGCTGGCACCTTGGTATCAACGGATACCGGCGCAACTCCGATCGAACAACTCCGTCCCGGGGACCGCGTCCTGGCCCAAGACCCGAACACAGGGGAACTCAGTTATAAGCCGGTACTGAAGACCACGCACCGCGATCCGGTTGATACCCTCTGCATCGACGCCGGACCGGCTGGTTCGCTCACGTGCAGCGGCGGGCACATGTTCTGGGTCGCCGGCAAGGGCTGGGTGCGCGCGCGAGTCATGGAACCGGGGATGATCCTGCATACGCTGGACGGACCGCATGAAGTGCGCTCGGTCAAGGTATGTCCGCCGGCCGAGGTGTTCAACTTGATCGTCGCCGATTTTCATTCCTACTTCGTCGCGGACGGCGGCTGGCTCACGCATGACAATACGCCGCAGGCGCCAACGGACACCATCGTGCCCGGCTTGCTTGCCACGCGTTAAACGACACAAGGGAGTGCGGACAGGACGTCCGACTCATAGCGAGCCGAGGGGGACGCTCCTCTCGGCTCGCTCGCTTTTTACCGATCTTCGCTGACCGTGGCCGCATAGAGGAGGAACATGGACGTTCGTATCAGGGGCTTTATCGTCGCGCTACTGCTCGCCTTCCTGGCAAGCGCCGCGCCGGCACAGACGACTTCACCGGCGCATCCCAGTCCGCCCGTCGACGGCGACGACTCCATCCTTGCGCTCCGTGATTTTCAAACGCGGCTCGAAGCCCACTACGGCGGGTACCGCAACATCCCGCTCCACGTGAAGGCCGCGTACTTCGAGTGGGAGCTGGCCCGGTATCACCGCACCGAGCACGGCCAGGTCTACAATCGCGTCGAATTGTCCGACCAGCCCGGCGTGCGGCCGATCACCATTCCGGGGTCCGATACTTCCACCTGGAACGGCGCGCTGCTGGCGGCGATGTCGTACAAGTACGCCGTGACGCGCGACGCCGTGACGCTTCAGCAGATCGTCGATCTCGTCCGCGGGCTGCATTTCTTTTTCGAGGTGACCGGACAGCCCGGCTTGATGGCCCGGTCGATCAGTCCGGCTGAGGGCCGCGTGTTCGATGAAATGCGTCCGAACGAGTATGTCGCGGCGGACGGCAGAAAGTACTTCTACCGCAACGATCCGGCCAAGGGGACTTACAACCAGATCGCCGGCGGTTACGCGGCGCTCTGTATGTTCGCGCTCGACGACCTGCCGCCGGAAGTGCGCGGGATGGCCCTTTCTGACCTGCACGCCATGGTGCTGCACGTCATCGAGACCGGCTATCACCCCACGGAACGCGGCGGGCGCAAGACGCGCTATGGCGACATGCAGCCTTTCGCCGGCCCGCTCGGCGTACCGTTCAATGCGCAAGTCGCTTACGAGATCATCGCGCTCGGCTAC
>JALHLM010000328.1 GCA_022844585.1 Pirellulales bacterium
CACCGAAAGGGAACGCCTAGGGATCAGGCATGGGATTTTCAGCGACGGCAAAGCTCTGGAGGATTCCGGCCATACTGTATTCGACAATCGCCCAAACCTTGTCGCCATTGCGCTTTTCTTCCAGGTAGGTTTCGCGGATATGGCGATTACCAGCGTAGACCGCGACCTGGGTGTATGGCTTCATGCCAAGGGCGATTTGGACTTCTGCCTTGGTCATTCCCGGCTTGAGCGCGCCGACACGCGTAGCTAGCTCGGAATGGTCGCCCACATAGACTTGCGAACCGACAGCACAGATTGCCACCGCTACTAACAGCGCCCGCAGTCCAAACCGACATCGCCGTTTCTTGCTGGCGTCCATCCTCTGAGTCTAGCAGGCGGCGGGAGGGCGAGCGAACCTGTTGGAAGTGTCCGATCAATGTGGTGCTAGGCGCTAGGCGTTCATGACGGCGACTGACAGTAGGCCGAGTACGATCAGGGCCACAATCAGAAAAACGAGGCCTGCGATTAGGGCCTGACGAAGCGTTTCGCCGGATCGTCCAGCATCCGGGTTGCCTTCGACGGGATCGCGCTCCGGTTCACTCGCCGGCGACCTGTATGGGTTGTCGTCCAATGGCCCATTACCCACGAAAAAATCGAGGCAGCCGCGTTTTCAAAGCGTAGAGCGTGGCGTAGAGTCCCAACATAAACAGCGGAATGGTCAAAGCATCCCAGGAGTGCCCGTAACGGTAGGTCGTGTACTCGTCAACTTTCTCGGTGTGCCTGAGATGCTCGGTCGAAGCGCCGATGATAATGCTCGATGCCAGCAGGGCGACGCCGACCATGACGAGCCAGTAATGCCGCACAAATTGCGTGACCGCTTGCCGGTTCGTTGGTGGCAGATTGTCGTCCATCCCTCGATTCTAGCAGGCGAAAGTGAGGGAGAGACAACCGTGTGTTGCTAGAATCCCCGACACCCCGGAGCACAGGAGCAGAATGATGCCCATGATTGCGAGGACGGCCGCGATCAGGAGACCCATTAGGAGTTTGCGGTAGTAGTCGGCAGGTAGTCGCTTCGCTCTTCTCTCCGGCGATTTGTGCGGGTTGTTGTCCATTGGCTGGCCGTTGCTTACTTCGGTGCTTTCCGGCCCTTTTGATATAGGGCGAACGCGGCAATAGCCAAGATTGCGGCGACGGATTGCATCTGCTTTGCGTGATGAATCTCTGCGCTAAGCACGGCAAAAGTGTCCCACACAAATCCGATCGCCCCGACAATCATGGCGGCAGAGCCGATCACGAGGGAGCTTACGATGTAGCCGTTCATCTTCTTTTCCATCCCCTGAGTCTAGCAAGCGGCGGCGTGTGGTGTGAATCTAATAGAAGTGGTGCTGATCGTGCTACCGGCGAATCATCCCCATCGGCAGCGCGAGCAGCCCCAGCAATACGACGATGGCAATAATCCACGCGGCGATCCAAAAGGAGCGACGGAGGTAGTATGCCACCTTGTTAGGCTTGGATTCCGTCTGCGGCGAACGGTAGGGGTTGTTATCCATTCCTATGCCTTGAAGATTGCACCAATGTTTTCGCCGGCCTGCAGGCCACGAGCCAGATCACGCCGGCGCCGACGCTGATTACGAAAACTCCGGCCTACAGATCGACCCGGTAGCACGGTGCCGCCACGGCGAACGTGACGGCCGCGATAGCCACGATCAGGAATAGTCGCTGGAGCGAGTAAGCCATTCCCTGATTCTAGCAGGCGACATCGGCGCTGATAAATCACGCGCTGGACCATGGGCCGGGCAAGAATAGCAGGAGGTTGCCCGGCTACACCACGATGCGGCTCGCCGCGTAATAGAACAAGGTTGCGACCGTCCCGGAAACAATCGCCCAGAGATACGCTGCAGGGTCGAACTCCGTCACCGCAACGATCGCGGAGAGGCAAGTAGAAAACGCGAATGGCGTACCGAGTGCGACTAGAAGCAGCCGTGCAAAAACGGATCCCGACATTCACCGCTACCTCCGCCAACTCCCCAGCTCATCCTCACGCGCCGCTCCCATTCAGTAACCGCCACATACACTGACGTGGACTCGGGCGTCCGATCGGCCGCCGCTATCCCTTCTTGACGTACGCTGGCGTCGCGTTGAACGGCAGTCGCCGGATCTCAACTAATCCGTGAAAGTATTCGTCCACCGCCTGCGTTTCGCCCGGAAATACTCCGTAGTCGTCAAGCAGGAGAATTCCGCCCGGTGCAATTCGCGGGTAGAGCTGTTCCAGAATCACCTGCGCCGGCTCATAGAGATCGGTGTCCAGGTTCAGCAGCGAGATCGTCAGTTCCGGATGCTTGGCCACGTACTCCGGCACGGTCCGGGTGATGTCCCCCGCGATCAATTCCACGTTCTCATCGCAACCTTTTCGGGCCAGCACCTGGCGAAGTTGATCCGTGGAAATACTCTCCCCGCCGGCGGCTGTGATAAAGCGCTCGCGGAGCGCCTGATCCGGCTCGTGGGCCGTCACCGGAAATGGCCCAAAGGAATCGAACGCCACGATCGGCCTTTCCGCCGCGCTGGTGAAAAGGCGTCGCAGCATCGCAAACCGCGCCAGCGACGCCCCTTTGAACACCCCGCACTCGACAATCGCCCCCGGCGCCGCCAATGCCAGCCGAAACAGCTCGTAATGCGCCAAAAACTTCCCCAACCGGGATGGATCGCAGGTCAAATAGAAGCCATTCTCTAAGTCCCAGGCCCGCTCAAAGTCCGGCAATTCGATCATGGCTGGTTCAAAATGAAAATGAAAACCCGAACACGAATCGGCGTCGTCCGATCGGTCCACGCCTCAGGCACGGCGCACCTTGCCTCACCGCGTCATCTCCCGCCCGGCATAAACTCTCGCCAATGGGTCCACCCGCTACAGGCGGCGCGGGAGAGAATTTCGTCTCGCACGCCGGGCGATATGACGTAATAATTCCACCATGCTAGCAGGATCGACACGGACCAGCACAGTCACGTGGCCAGGCGCGCCGCTTCCCGCAGGCGGCGCTCCGGTTGGGCGACTTGCCCGCAATTCCGCCCAGCTGGTTGGCGACCCAGTCACGACGATTCGCAATACAAAATACCGCACGACGGCCCGCCGCCCACCCGCTTACGACGGCCCTGAATGCGTCACCCAAGAGGAGGGGTGTCCATGAGTTTACGGATGAACTTTTGCCGCTGGGCGTATTCCGCCTTAGCCCTTGGGCTGGCCGTTCAGGCCGGCCACTCGACCGCCCAACAACCCCGCGAAGGCCTGCGTGAGCCGGTCTACCGCGTCGCTCAGCAACAAGCCGCCGCCGACACGGCCGTGGCCGCCGTCGGTATGCCCGCTTCGCGCAAGCTTTCCACCAGGGATTTGATCGACGCCGCTCCGGGCGAGCACCCGCTGTTGCCGGCCGTCCGCTGGGCCAAACATGGCCTGGAAGACATCCGCACGAAAAAGGATTACTCCTGCGACTTCGTCAAGCGCGAACGTATCGACGGCGAATTGGGCGAACCCCAATACGTGTTCATGAAGGTTCGCCACGAGCCGTTCAGCGTTTACCTGCGTTTCAAAGGCCCCGAGTCGATGAAGGGGCAGGAAGTCATCTACGTTCGCGACAAGAACAATGGCGAACTGCTGGCCCATCCGACCGGCATCAAGAAGCGGCTCGTCGGCACGGTCTCGCTGAAGCCGAACAGCATGCTGGCCATGTCGGGCAATCGCTACCCGATCACCGAGATCGGCATCCTGCACCTGGTCGAGCGGCTGATCGAAGTCGGCGAGCACGACATGCAGTACGGCGAGTGCGAAGTCGAGCTCTATCGCGAAGCCAAGATCAATGAACGCAGCGCCACCTGCATCCAGGTGCATCATCCGGTCCCGCGGCGGAACTTCCTGTTCAACCTGGCCCGGATCTATGTCGACGACGAGCTCAACGTCCCGGTCCGCTACGAGGCCTACGAGTGGCCCAAAGCCAATGACCCGGACGGCGAGCCGGTCCTGCTCGAGGAATACACCTACTACAACATCAAGTTCGATAACGCCTTCACCGACCACGATTTCGACCCGAAGAACCCGGAATACGATTTTTAGGCCGGACGGTCGGCGAACAAGAACCATCCCAGCCCCCGCGTCGTACCAACGGCGTGGGGGTTTTGCTTTTCAAGTTTGAAGTTTTCAGTGTTCAGTTTTCAGTGGGAGTGGTAGCACGGTCGAGAGACCGGCCACGGAATGCCCGGTTGGCCCCTCTCCGTCCCAAATCTTCATACTCAGGAGACTGAAAACTGAAAACTGAAAACTTCAAACTCGCCCCGAACACTGAAAACTTCAAACTCAACACCAGATCAATCTCCCGCATCTCGTTGCGGCTCGCGATCCTTTCATTTCTCTGCTGGCTCGGACTTGCTACCGCGATGTGGAGTTTCGAAAACTATCTGGTCTTTCAGCCGAGGGCCTATGCGGCCGCCGATCCCCGTTGGCAGCCGCGCGATTTGGTTTTCGAGGATGTCGAGATCGCCTCGTCGGACGGCGTCACGGTGCATGGTTGGTATGCGCCGGTTGATGTACCGCGCGCGACGATTTTGCTGCTGCACGGCAACGGCGGCAACATCAGCGGGCTGGCGGACGAGTTGCGCATTTTGCAGCGACAACTTGGCGTGGCGGCGCTGGCCATCGACTACCGCGGCTACGGCAAGAGCACTGGTGCGCCAAGTGAAGCCGGCATCCTCGCCGACGCCCGGGCGGCGCGGAAATGGCTCGCCGAGCGCAGCGGGCAGCGCGAGCCCGACATCGTCCTCTGGGGTTTCTCGATGGGAGGCGGCGTCGCGGTTGATCTCGCCGCCGAAGACGGCGCCCGCGGCCTCGTGCTGCAAAGCACGTTCACCTCGCTCCCCGACGCCGCGGCGGAGCATTACCCCTGGCTGCCGGTCCGCTGGCTAATGCGCAACCGCCTCGACTCGGCGAGCAAGATCGCCCGGTATCGTGGACCGCTACTGCAAAGCCACGGCGACGCCGACGTCATCGTCCCGTGCCACTTAGGGCAGCAACTCCACGCGCTGGCGAATGGCCCCAAGCGCTTTCTGGAAATTCCCGGCGGGGATCATAATGATTTGCCGGAGGAGTTGTTCTACGCGGCGTTGGATGAGTTTATTGCGGGGTTGGAGTGAGTGAGTTTGAAGTTTTCAGTGTTCAGTTTTCAGTGAGGAATTGGACCGCGTCCGACTGAGAGCATGGACTTTGTGACCGCCCCACCGCTAGGGAATGGGCGGATTGGCCTACCAATGCGGTCCAGCCGACAGCAACAAGAGTACGCCAAGCCCCGCATAAGTCAGCATCGCCGTGGCCCCGACCGCAGCCGTGACTGCAAACGTCGCCAACGAGCGACGAAAAGCACGGAGGTTCATGTCGATGAATACAAGACGGCACAAGGCCGCAGCGAGCGGTACGGCAAAAAGCAGCAAGGCCATCATACCGGGCAGCTGCGAATTGTCACCAAACGAATACACGCACCAGGCGACCGGCAATGCCTGCCAAGCCACGGCCAATAACACTGCCGGGCCAAGTCGCCAGGGTTTTGTTTGAGCTTCCACGGTAGTCTCCTGGAATGTTGGTCAACAGTCAGGCGACTTTTGCAATCGAATATCACGTCAGACTTGTCGGCTAGGGCGTTTCCTGGGAGGGAGGTGGGCTGCGAAATGCTGAAAACTGAACACTGAAAACTTCAAACTCCTGCCTTCGCTCTCCTCGGAAGCGCCGCGCCGTACGAATCCTTGATGACAAGAAACGGCTTCTCCACTGCAAAATGCAACGCCATGGCCGCCAGCATTGAGACGGCTGCGAATACCGGGAAATAAATCAGCAACTGCACGCCGCGCGGTAGGTTGTCGAAGCCTGGGAGCGCTCGTACCGCGGTCAGCGTGACGCCGATGAAGCACATGTGGACCAGGTACAGGCTGTAGGAGAGTTTCGACAGCACCAACATGCCGCGCGACCCGAGGAAGGGCCGGTCGCGCTGGGGTTCCAAGACCAGTCCCAGCAGCACCGCGCCGAAGCCCCACGCCAACAGACTGAAAAGCAGCGTGCTGTTGAACCAGTTGATGTCGTTCAACAGCGGGCGGAATCCAATCAACGCGACGACCAGCGCCGTCCCCGCCAACAACAACCGTCGCGGCGTCTCTGGGCGATTCAACCAGCCGAACGCCTGGCGGTCGCGGACCAGGAACGCGCACAACGATCCCACTAGCAGCGAATCCAGCGCCAGATGAAACGGGCTGCGCATCGTCCAGAAGCAATCTTCGTAGCCGTCGAACGCGCCATGCCGCGCGTAAGTCAGCGCCCGCAAGGCGAGCGGGACCAACGTCAGGAGCGCGATCAGCGCGGCCCGCCGTTGAGGCGATTTCATCCTCGCTACCGGGACGATCAACAGCGGGATGGAAAGATAGAACTTCTCTTCCACGCCCAGCGACCAGAACGCCACGACGATTCGGCTCGGCAGGTAATCCTGCAAGAACAACAAGTGAAACCAAAGCTGCTCGCGCACCACACTCACCGGGACGCGATAGAACGGCAGCCAACCAGCCGCGACGATGAACAACCAGGCATAGTACGCGGGTACGATGCGGAGGATCCGTTTGACCAGGTAGTCGCGCAGCTCGCCGAAGCGAAACTCCGCGCTCCAGCGCTTCAGGATATGGTGCGAGACCAGAAAGCCGCTCAGCACAAAAAACAGATCGACCCCGGCCCAGCCATTCACCATCGGGGTCATCAAGTCCCAGCCGAACCCGCCGATCGCGGCCTGAGCCGGATCATAAAACGGTCGCACGCCATGCCGGAACAGGACCAGTAGAATTGCAATCCCGCGCAAGCCATCGAGCGCGGCGATGCTCCCCGGCACAGCCTCGAAGCTGAAGTAGTGCCGCCACGAGAAAGATGAAGCAACGCGTGACATAGTTTCCGAAATCACCCTAATGCCACGTCGCTCCAGATGTCTCTTCACCGATGGTTTTTCGGTTGCATTGGGATTAGACCTGAGAATCTTCGGCCGCCCCGTTG
>JALHLM010000329.1 GCA_022844585.1 Pirellulales bacterium
CGCGGCTTCGATGCCGCCGGCTTCGCCGGCTTTGATTTTGGCGGCCAGGTCCGCGGACGCGCTACGCATCTCGTCGGAGTATTCGTGCCAGTGCGGCAACTGCGTTTGGTCTTTCACTTCGTGCGTGTCGAAATTGCAGGCCTGCCCGATTACCGCCAGTAGCGTGGCGTCCGACGCGCATTGCGCCTGGTACTTGTCGAGTTTCTTGACGTTGCGCTTGAGCCGCGTGTGAACGAAGTTGACCTGCTTCATCAACTGGCCGAGCGCCTTGACGTTGCTCCAAGACGCAGGGGCCGGTTCCGTGGCTTCCCCGGCGACGGCCGCCTTCAATTCCTCCACAGCCGCTTGTGCCTTCACCAGGTCGTCCCCGGATTCCGCTACCTTCTTCGAGATCGTGGCGATCGACGGCGCCGCCGCTTTCAGCGCGTGATCTTGATCGCTCAGCGCCAACGCCGTCCCGAGCACCACGAGCGTCCGGGCGTCCCGCACCATGCGGGAACCCTTGGCCTCGAACTCCTCGGCGCTCACGACCGCCTCGGCGACGCGATCGCCGTACTCGGTGATCAGCCCGGCCAGATCGTCGGCCGAGGCGTACGTCGAAACCGGAACGTCCGCCGCGTTGTCGGAGGCGCCGGAAGTGACCAATAACATGGCCGCCAGAGTGGCGACGCCGAAAATGCGTTTCATGTGTGAAATCCGTGTCCTTGCGTGTTGCCTATTGTGACGGTCGCCGGAACCGCCGCCTGTCATCGCAAGTTTAGCCCGGCGAGAAGCAATTCGCCACGGTTAGCTCGGTGAACCCCGAGCCAACCCGCGTTGACACTCCCCCAACCCGTTCTAAAATGGGAGTTTTTCCTCGAATCGACCTTGGCGGCGGCCGGTCGATGAAACTGGAGTTCGCCCGTTGCTATCCGCGATTGAAAAGGCCGACGTGCTCATCGAGGCGCTGGAGTGGATCCGGCGGTTTCGCGGCAAGGTGACGGTCATCAAGCTCGGCGGCAGCGTGATGGAGAATCCCACGGCGCTGCGGCACCTGCTGCTGGACGTCGTGTTCATGGAGTCGGTCGGCATGCGGCCGGTGCTGGTCCACGGGGGCGGCGCCGCGATCAGCCGGGCGATGGCCGAGGCCGGGCTGGAAGCGCGCTTCATCCAGGGGCGCCGCTATACCGACGACGCCACGCTGAAAATCGTCGAAGAGGTATTGGCCTACGAGACCAACGAGGGCCTGGCCGCGCAGATCGAGTATCTCGGCGGCCGCGCCATGCCGCTGAATTTCCGCAGCACCAACGTGTTGTTCGGGGAGCGGATCACACTGCCGGGCGAAGACGGTACGCCCATCGATCTGGGACATGTCGGCCGCGTGACGCGGGTCGATCGGGCCACGATCGACAATCTCTCGTACGCCGAGCAGGTGCCGGTGATCCCGTCGATGTGCATCGACGAATCCGGGCAAAAGCTGAACGTCAACGCCGACACCGCCGCAACCGCCGTGGCCGTGGCGCTCGGGGCGGAAAAGCTGGTTTACCTGAGCGACGTGCAGGGCGTGCTCCGCGACAAGAACGACCCGGCGTCCCTGATTCATTCACTGACCGCGGCGGAAGCGCGGGAGCTGATCGCCGCAGGCATCGTGCAGTCAGGGATGATCCCCAAGGTCGAGGCCTGCCTGGAGACTCTGGACAAAGGGGTCCGCAAAATCCACATCATCGACGGCCGCGTGCGGCATTCGTTGTTGCTGGAAGTTTATACCAGCAGTGGCGTGGGGACGGAGATTGCGGCGCAACGGTGAGGGAGTTTGAAGTTTTCAGTGTTCAGTTTTCAGTGGGATTGTTCACAAGTTTGTAGAGCCGGAAGCGTCAGCGCCCGGAGCGCACCGTTCGAAACCCTCGCTGCTTGATAACGTCGCCAGCGCGAACCAGCCTTCGTCGCTTGCCGTCCAAGTAGCTTCCCCGGTCAACAACACGACATTTCCCAGTTAACTCGAGGGTCTCCGTCATGACGACCGCCATTTCCGCTCCGAGTTCGGCTGACGTCATTGCCACGTTCAAGCGCTACGTGGTGCCGAACTACGGTCGGTATCCCATCTGCCTGGCGCGGGGCGAAGGCTCCTACGTCTGGGATGCCGAGGGTCGGCGGTACTTGGATTTCTTCCCCGGCTGGGGCTGCAACCTGTTGGGACATTGCCCGGAGCCGGTCGTCCGCGCTGTGCAGGAACAGGTCGCTACGCTGATTCACGTGCCGAACACCTGGTATACCGAAGCGCAGGGCGAATGGGCCAAAGCGCTCAGCGAGCGCAGCTTCGGCGGGCAGGCTTTTTTCTGTAATTCGGGCACCGAGGCCAACGAAGCGGCGATCAAGCTGGCGCGGCTGCACACGCCCAAGCAACGCTACAAAATCATCACTTTCACTGGCGGTTTCCATGGCCGCACGCTCGGCGCCACGAGCGCCACGGCTCAGCCGAAATATCACGAAGGACTCGGCCCGCTGATGGCCGGCTTCGTGTACGCCCCGTTCGGAGATCTGGAAGCGACGACGAAGTTGGTGGACGACGAGACCGCCGCGATCATGATCGAACCGATCCAAGGCGAAGGGGGCGTGAACATGCCGCCGGAGGGATTCCTCGCCGGGCTGCGGCGGTTGTGTGACGAGAACAACTTGCTGTTGATGTTCGACGAAGTGCAGACCGGCTGCGGGCGAACCGGCAACTGGTTCGCCTATCAGAAATTCGGCGTCACGCCCGACGTGATGACTTTGGCCAAAGCGGTCTGCGGCGGCGTGGCGGGCGGCGCACTGTTAACGACGCCCGAGATCGCCCCCAGCTTGCGGCCCGGCATGCACGCCGCGACGTTCGGCGGCAATCCGCTGGCCGCGCGGGCCGGCATCGCCACACTGGAAATGATCGAGCAGGAAAACCTCCTGGAAAACGGCCTGCGATTGGGCGAACTCTTTCAGCAGCGGTTCACCGAGCTCGCGGAGAAGTGCCCGCTGATCAGCGAGATTCGCGTGGCGGGCTGCATGATCGGCGTCGATTTGAAGGTCGAAGGCGCGCCGGCCGTGCAGGCCTGCCTGGAACGGCAATTGCTGATCAATTGCACGCACGGGCATGTGCTACGCTTGTTGCCGGCCTTGAACCTCTCAGTCGAACAAGCCCATCAGGGCTGCGACATCATCGCGGACGTCTTGCAACGCATGGCGGCGTAACGCCGCAATATCCATTCGATTGGGCTTCCCTTTCACGAGCGAGCCACGCAGGGCCCCGACGGGCGGCGTGGCTCATCAGTTTTTTTGGGCCGGTGCGACGAGGAACGAGGTATGAAGCATTTATTGACGATGAGCGACGTGACGCCGGCCGAGATCGAGCGGATCTTCGCCATCACGGCGGATTTGAAGGCCAAGTACGAGGCCGGCCTGCGCGAGCCGATGTTGCCGGGGCGCGTGATGGCATTGTTGTTCGAGAAACCGTCGCTGCGCACTCGGGTCAGCTTCGAAGCCGGCATGGTCAATCTCGGCGGCAGCGCGATGTTCCTGGGCGCGGATGTCGGCTGGGGCAACCGCGAATCCGCCGCCGATTTCGGCCGCGTGCTGAGCCAGTACGTCGACGTGATCGTCTGCCGCGCGCATGCCCATACGAAGGTCACCGATCTCGCCGATCACTGCACGTGCTCGGTGATCAACGGACTCACCGACTACGAGCATCCCTGCCAGGCGTTGGCCGATCTTTACACGATCCGCGAACTGATCGGGCGCTTCGCCGGCCAGACCCTGGCCTACGTCGGCGATTGCAACAACGTCGCGCGCAGCCTGGCGCTCGGTTGCGGAAAGGTCGGCCTGAAGTTGTCGATCGCCGCGCCCAAGAATTATCGCTTCGAGCCGGAGTTTCTCGAACTCTTGAAGCGCGAGACGCCACAATTGCAAATGACCGTGACGGACGACACCGCCGCCGCGGTGAAAGACGCCGTGGCCGTTTACACCGACGTCTGGACCAGCATGGGCCAGGAAAAGGAATCGGCCAAGCGTTGCAAAGACTTCGCGCCGTACCAGGTCAACGAGCAACTGATGGCCGCCGCGCCGAAGGATTGCTTCTTCATGCACTGCCTGCCGGCCCATCGCGGCGAGGAAGTCACCGACGGCGTGATGGACTCTCCGCAAAGCGTCGTCGTTCAACAGGCCGGCAACCGGATGCACGTGCAGAAGGGCGTGCTGGCGTATTTGTTAGGGGCGCGTTCGATTTAGTCGGCCGGCCGCTGCCGAAGTTGATTGTCCGTGCGTCAGTCGGTATGCTGCACGCCGTAACGAGGCGGCCGCGGCGGGCAGCGCACCGGCGAATGCCCTGATCCGCGGTTGAACGAAACGACCGGCTGGAGTGCCTGTCATGCATGCCGCGCGTCGATCCGGCTTCACGCTCGTTGAATTATTGGTGGTGATCGCCATTATTGGCATTCTGATCGCCCTGTTGTTGCCGGCCCTGCAAGTGGCTCGCGAGGCCGCGCGGCGCTCGCAATGCACGAACAATCTTAAGCAACTCGGCTTGAGCGTGCAGCTCTACAACGAAGCCTTCAAGATGTTTCCGATCAGCATCAGCCCTTGGAGCGAAGGTAAGCGTCCTGCCGCTCAGTTGAACGGGAAGGGTTGGATCGTGGGCATCTTGCCATTTATTGAGCAGAAGGCGCTATTTGACGAGTTCAAACCGCGATTTAACGGAAACATGCTCAGCGGGCAGGGAATGGCGGTTGGTTCTGGTCGTACGCCGTTGCCTAGCGTGATGGACAAACAACTGCCATTTTTGCATTGCCCTAGCGATGCATCGGTGTTACTGATTTCGACAGATGAATATCAATGGGAAAGTAAGCGCGTTGCACTGACCAGTTATAAAGGCGTCATCGGCGACACGCGGATGGGGGGAAGCTCCAGCGTGCATCAAGGGACGGAGCCCGATTGCCACAACAACATTGGCTGCAATGGCATTTTCTATCGAAACAACTATCAGGAACCGATCAAAATCCATCGCATTAAGGATGGGCTCAGCAACACGTTCATGATCGGCGAGGACGTGCCGGAATTCAACAATCATTCGACGGCGTTCTACTCCAACGGTGATTATTGCAGTTGCCATGCTCCGCTCAACTATATGCCGGATCCGCCACGCCCGGACCAGTGGTGGAACGCCATGTCATTCCGCAGCCGGCATCCTGGCGGCGCTAGTTTCTGCTTGGCCGACGGATCGGTGCAGTTCATCGTGCAGTCAATCAATCACCGTACTTACCGCAGCCTCTGCACCAAGGCCGGCCGGGAAGTGGCTACGTTGGAATAGGCGTCGGTTCGGAGCTACTTTCATGATGCGTTTGCGCAGTTTGTTGCCGTCGCTGGTTGGCTGTGCGGCGCTCGCGTTCCTACCGTGCATTGCTGGCTGCGGTTCGCCACATGATGCCACCGTCCATGGCGTGGTAACGCTCGACGGCGTGCCCCTCACGGAAGGCGAAGTTCAGTTTCATTCGCTGGGGAGTTCAGGAACGGCCTACGGGCCATTGCGCGAAGGCGGCGCCTATGCGTTGGGGACAGGAAGCGATTCAGGGCTCGATCCCGGCGACTATAAGGTAACCGTGGTCGCGACCGAGCCGATGCCCAAGGACTTACCAGCCGGGACCACGCCGCCGATCGCCAAATTGTTGTCCCCGGAACGCTATGGAAACCTGGACATGACCCCCTTTCAGTTTACCGTCGCCGCTGGCGACAACACGATCGATCTCGCGCTGACATCGAAATAGCCGCACAGCTCTTCGTCCCACAGCTACTTGAAGTCTCATCAAATCGTTCCAAGCCCAACGCTTTCGCCGGAAGTTAGGCTCGTCTAGAATCAGCTCGATGCGACATGATTCCCGCGCCGCGCACGTGCTACGCCCCATCCGCATCAAACGCCGCTACACGCGCTCCGCGCCCGGCAGCGTCTTGATACAGGCGGGCCGCACGACCGTGCTTTGCACGGCCAGCATCGATGCCAAGGTGCCGCCGTGGATGGCGGGGCAAGGCCGCGGTTGGGTGACTGCCGAGTACAGCATGCTGCCGGGCAGCACGAGTCCGCGGAAAGCCCGCGACCGCGCCAAAGTGGATGGCCGCACGACCGAGATCCAGCGCCTGATCGGCCGGGCGCTCCGATCCGTGGTGGATTTGGAGGCCCTGGGGGAACGCCAGATCACGGTCGACTGCGACGTGCTGGAGGCCGACGGCGGCACCCGCACGTTGAGCATCTCCGGAGCGTTGATCGCCCTGGTTGACGCCATTGGCACCTTTCAGGGGTCGTTGCCGGATCCGGCCCGTTACCCACTTCGGGACAGCGTGGCCGCGATCAGCGTCGGCATCGTCGAGGGAAAGCCTGCCTGCGACCTGGACTATCACGAGGACGTGGCTGCGGCGGTTGATATGAACGTCGTAATGACCGGCGGCGGGCAATTCGTCGAGGTGCAAGGAACTGGCGAAGAGGCGACGTTTTCCGAAGAGGAGTTGGCGGCGTTGCTCAAGCTCGCCAAACGGGGGATCGTCCAGATGACCGACATCCAGCGCACTGCGCTCGGCAAGCAATGGCCGTTCGGCCGGTCCAAATAGGGCCCTTCCCGGTGACGCTCGCCGGGAATTGCCAGAATCCCGCCCCCTGATTCGGGAGTCGGACTGCGTAGTCGCGCAATGCGGCACATTGATTCCGTATTAAAATGGAGTGGTTTTCGGAAGATTTGCCGTTTATTCGACCATATGTCCGTGGTAAAGTTCAACAAGTTCAAGGTCGGCCGTAAAGCCGAGGGGGGGTGTCCGCGCGTCGCATGGCGCGGCACGCTGCCGTTGAACCTTTTTTCCGAGTCTGAGGCTGCGTTCGCCGCTTGAAGGCGGACCGTTTGGACGATGGACATCGCCGGCCAGTTGAAGGTCGAGACGATCGAACAGGCGCCTTGGGAAGATCCCTTGGTGGTCAGCCCCGGCGCGTCGGTGCGCGAGGCGGTTCGCCTGATGCGCCAACAACGGGCCGGCGGCGTGCTCGTTTGCC
>JALHLM010000330.1:0-546 GCA_022844585.1 Pirellulales bacterium
GCCGCGACAGGAACGACTTGGGGATCGAAGATCGGCGTCACCGCTGGCAATCGCTCGACGCCTGGCGACTCGGCAAGGGGCTCAGCGACCGGGGCGGAGAAAACGGACGGAGTTTCCAGCAATTCTGGTTCATCGACGACTTTTTCCAGCGAGTCAGTTTCCACTTCGTCTGCTGGAGCGACGCTTGGCGCGACAAAGATGCGGTCGAGCCATCGTTGCGACGTGGTGCCCGCAGCGTTGGCGAAGTGATGTAGCGCCAGCCAAAGCGCGCAAGCGATCACGCCTCGCCACTGGGGGCGAAATTGCCTGACGCGATGATTCGTCGGTCGCGCGTTCACGCTTTTTGGCTGCGCTTCCTGGTGCGCGCAGGACGCCACCCTGTCGTGGCGGCATGCGGCACAGTCCTCCTATCGGTTAAAGTCTGCTTAAACGTAAGAGTCGCCTGAAGTTTTCCTGTCTTCGCAACCGAGAAAGACGATGTAAGCGGAATTCTTTCTCCAGCTAGCCGTGTCAGCTGGAGTTCTGGGAAGACAGCGCAAATTGCGC
>JALHLM010000330.1:556-7028 GCA_022844585.1 Pirellulales bacterium
GAAGCCGTCGAAACGCGTTGCGAATGCGCCGCGGCACGCGCCGGAAAAGCTCGAGCCGCGCGCTATGCTCGCGGCGTCAAGCATCGTGGCGGTCACCGGCGACTGGCTGGGGACGGGCGTTGACACCGCCGGGCTCTACAATCAAACGACGGGCGAATTCTACATTGCCACGGCGAACGCCACGTCGTTCGCGCAGATTTCCGGGAGCTACGGGCCAGATGGCAACAACTGGATTCCGCTAGCTGGCGATTGGGACGGCGACGGCGACGATACGCTCGCGCTCTTCGACCCGGACAGCGGGCGATTCTTCATCAAGAACGATCTCAGCTCAGGCGCGGCGGACCAGGTGTTTCGCTTTGGCCCCAGCGGCGCGAATTGGCAGCCGGTCGCCGGAGACTGGGACGGCAACGGGCAGGACTCCATCGGCCTGTACGACGCCGCGAACGGCAAGTTCCATTTGAGGAATACGCTGAGCGCTGGCCCAGCGGACATCACCTTTCAATTCGGGCCGAAGCCGACCACTTGGCGGCCGATCGCCGGCGACTGGGACGGGAACAACGTCGACGGCGTGGGACTGTACGATGGTTCGCAGGGACGGGTATATCTGCGCAATGCATTGAGCAATGGTCCGGCGGACACCGTGTTTTCGCTAGGCCCAAGCCCGGTGAACTGGCAACCGCTGGCCGGGGACTGGGATGGCAACGCGACAGAAACGGTCGGGCTGTACAACCCGGCGTCGGACAAATTCTTTCTCCGCAATACGAACACGAGCGGGCCCGCGGATAGCGTGTTCTATGTCACTCCGGCGCTGAATAACATTGCGCCGGAGGCGCTCGCACCGCTCACGGCCAGCATCACGGCCGCGCAGCTGACAGCGCCGGAGGTGACGCAGTTACTGGCGCGCGCCGCGGCGGCGACGGCGAGCGAAGACTACATCATCGCCATCGTCGATCGTCAAGGACACATTCTCGGCGTGCGCGTCGAGCAGAATGTGTTGAACACATTCGCTGGTCGCGACGACGAACTGTACTTCGCGATTGATGGCGCGATCGCAAAAGCGCGCACGGCGGCATTCTTCGCCAACGGCGACGCCACTTCCGGAAACGCCACGCCGCTGACCTCGCGGACGATTCGTTTCATCAGCCAATCGACGATCACCGAGCGCGAGGTCGAAGGGAACCCGAATAGCCTCGACCCATTGGTGCGCGGACCGGGTTTCGTCGCGCCGATTGGGCTGGGCGGCCACTTTCCGCCGGAGATTCAGCACACGCCGCCCGTCGATCTGTTCGGCATCGAACACACAAATCGCGACAGCCTCGTGCATCCGGGGCCGGACGGCATCAAGGGGACCGCGGACGATATCAATCTCGCTTCGCGTTTCAACGTCGATCCGGCGTTCATCCCGGCGGGGCAGGGCATCTTCGCGCCGGAATCCTATGGATTTGTCACCGGGCTGATGCCCGAAGCGCAAAGCCGGGGCATCGCCACGCTACCGGGCGGGATTCCGATCTTCCGCGATTCCGCCGACGCGGATGCCTTTGGAGACACGCTCGTCGGCGGCATCGGCGTGTTCTTCCCCGGCGTGGATGGATATGCCACGCACGAACAGAATTTCATTCCCCGCGATCCCATCACCGGCGCCGGACAAACGGAGGCCGAGCGGACCAATGCGCCGCGCGTGCTGGAGGCGGAGTTTATTGCACTGTCGGCGATCGGCGGCAGTCGCAAGGCGGGCGTGCGTGTGGATACTCTCGACGGCATCGCGGCGATTCCGAGTATCGACTTGCCGTTCGGGCGGATCGATCTCGTCGGCATCACGCTGGAAACCGTGGGGCCGAATCCGCAGGGCCTGGAACAACTCGTCGCGTTCGGACGCACGCTCGGCGCCGGCAGCAGCGCGAGCGGCGCCGATCAACAAGTCACCGCCGATCCCACAATTTTTGCAATCGAAGGGCAAGCGGTGCCGCAGGGATGGCTGGTGCTGCCACGCGCCGGTGGCAATCTCTCGGCGACGGACGTGCAACAAATCATCGACAACGCAGTCGATGAAGCGTTGCGGGTCCGCGCCGCGATTCGTTTGCCGCTGGGCAGTCGCACGAAGATGGTGCTGTCAGTCACCGATACTGACGGCAACGTACTCGGCCTGTTCCGGATGCCGGATGCGACGTATTTTTCGATCGACGTGTCGGTCGCCAAGGCGCGGAACGTTTCGTACTACTCCGATCCGTTGGCGATCCTGGATATCGATCGCGTCGACGGTAACGGCGACGGGATTCCCGACGTGCCACGCGGGACGGCGATGACGAATCGCACCTTCCGGTTCCTGGCCGAACCGCGATTCCCGTCCGGCGTTGATGGTTCGACCGCCGGCCCGTTCTCGACGTTGTTGACGCCCGGCGTGAATCCCAGAACCGCGGAGAACGTCAGCCAAGCGGCGCCGCCCGCGAATACTGCGTTCACGACCGTGCTCGGATTCGACGCGTTCACTCCGGGGCGCAATTTCCGCGATCCTTCGAACATCGCAAATCAAAACGGCGTGGTGTTCTTTCCGGGCAGCGCATCGCTATATAGCGGATCGACCTTAGTCGGCGGCTTTGGCGTGAGCGGCGACGGCGTCGATCAGGACGACGTGGTCACGGCGTTCGGCGCGTTCGGCTACGGCCCGCCGACCAGCGTATTCCGCGCCGATCAAGTGCTCGTCCGCGGCGTGCGGTTGCCGTACCAGAAGTTCTTACGCAATCCTGAGGGATAGTGACAGCCTCCCGACGCGGCATTGCCCGCGAAACACGCGAAACACACGAAAAGTGAGAGAGTTGGATTTGCCGAACGGAAGTATTGCACGAATTGCAGGCAGTTGCCTGACGAAACCATTCGGAACAAGTTAGCCTGACGCTGCCGGCAGAAACTCTGTCGAACGAAAACTTTGGCGTGTTTCGCGTGTTTCGCGGGCCGTTCTGAATTCCATAGGTAGATGTGCAGGACTACGCGATCACAGACCTCGAGTACAGACGGAATTTCACTATGCGACTTTCGTTGCTCGTGGCGTTGTTTTTCGTGTTGACCGTGGCATCCTCGCGTTGTATCGCGCAGAAGCCTTGGAATCAGAAGCCGCGCGCGGCGAAGATTGAGGATGACTATGTCCGCGCTGGAAACCCGTGGGAGTTGCGGCGTTGGGCGCAGCCGACTTACACGCCGTCATACGACTACGGCTACGTCGGCGGCGGGGCGGCGTTTCGGTGGGGACAGCCCCGGACGTTGGAGGAAGGGACCTGGGGCCGCGACTACGTCGGCGTGCTCTACCCGCGCCGCGTATGGCTCAACTGGTGGCACGGCACGCGCTATCAAGGTGGCACCGGCGGATATGCAACCGACGGGCCGAAGGTGTTTGGCGAGTAGAGAAGTCGACGCCCGGCGGCTATTCGTCGTTCCCCACGTTTCTCAAGCAGCCGATCGCGATACGAATCTGGTCGTAGCTGATGTCGCCGCCGAGTTCATCGAAGATTGGCTTGAGGTGTTCGGTGCCGACCTTGAGTCCCGCCAGGCTGATGCGTCGAAAGGTGTCCGCGTCGAGCCAGGGGCTTGAGTCGCTAATGCGATGATCCTCAATGAACTCGAACAGGTATTGGGCCGTCGTCGATAGCGCGCGGCCCGTGGCTTGCTGGACCGCTTCCAGCGATTTGCCCGTGGCGAACATCGCGAAAGCCGTGGCCTTGACGGGCGAGAGCTGTTTCGGCGCGGGCGCTTCCTCCGGTTCTGGCTCGACGGCTTCGACGAACTCCACGTTCGCATCCAGGGAAACGCCATTGCGTTCGCAATGCTCCACGATCGTGGCGACGAAATCCGTGCCATAGTCGGCAAGTTTCTTTTCGCCGACGCCATGCACGTGGCGCATGGCCGGCAGCGTTGAAGGCCGCCGACGGGCCATGTCGCGGAGCGTGGCGTCGCCGAAGACGATGAACGGCGGCAGGCCTTTTTCGTCGGCCTTTTGACGGCGGAGCTTGCGGAGCGCGTCGAACAGTTCGCGATCGACCCCTTCCCAAGAACCGAGATCGATCCGCCCCGCGTCCGATGAGGAGCTACTCGCGGTCCGCGCGGTCTTGCGCGATTTGCGTTCCCGGACGTGCGGCTTCGCCAGCATCGGCAAAGTCTCGCCGCGCAGCACTTGCCAGCCGGGCGGAGTAACTTGCAGCACGTTATATTCGCCGGCGCGGACCAGAAAACCTTGTCCCTGTAGCTGGTCGATCCACTCGCGGATGTGCCGCTTGTCGTGTTCGCGCAGGAGCCCGTAGGTGCTCAGCCGATCGTGGCCTCGCGTGGCAATTTTTTCATCCGTGTCGCCGATCAAAACTTGGGACGTGTATTCCGCGCCAAATGATTCCTTCAAGCGCAGCACGCAGGACAGAATCTTCTGCGCAATCACCAGGCGATCCTCAACAAGTTCCACGCCGCCCAGGCAGACGTCGCACGCGCCGCAGTTTTGCTTTTCCAGGTCTTGGCCGAAATGCCGGACCAGCAACCGGTGCCGGCATTCGAGCGCCGAACAATAACGATCGATGCCCTGCAGTACCTCCATCGCGATCTGAGAGGCGTCCGGCGGTAGGTCCTGCTGGATTTTGCGCCAGGTCAGAAAATCCTGCGGCGACCAGAACAGCCAGCACTCGGCTTCGAGACCGTCGCGCCCGGCGCGGCCGCTTTCCTGTTGATAGGCTTCCAGACTCTTTGGCGACGCGGCGTGACACACGTAGCGGACGTTGGATTTATCGATGCCCATGCCGAAGGCCACCGTGGCGACGATAATCCGCGCGCGATCATTGATGAAGCCGTCTTGATTCCGACGGCGGTCTTCGTCGCCGAGTCCCGCGTGATACGGCAAGGCCGCGTAGCCGGCGGCACAGAGCCGCGCGCAAAGTTCGTCGACGTCCGCGCGGCGGATGCAGTAAATAACGCCGGAGTCATCTGGAAACCGGTCCACGACTTCGCGAATTTGATGGAAAACGTCTTTGCGGCGGACAACGCGGTAGTTCAAGTTCGGCCGGTCGAACGAACCGACCAGCATCTCCGGATCGCGCAGATGGAGTTCCCGGGCGATATCTTCGCGCACCCGCGGCGTGGCCGTGGCGGTATAGGCGTGAACGCCGACCTCGGGGAACTGCTCCTTGAGCGCGCGGAGCATGCGGTATTCGGGCCGGAAATCGTGCCCCCAGTCGCTGATGCAATGTGCCTCGTCGATGGCGAAGAACGACACGCGCTGATCGTGCAGAAAACCGAGCGTCCGCTCGTTCATTAGCCGCTCAGGCGACATATAGAGCAACTTCAAGCCGCCGGCGCGGACGTCGTTGGCGACCTGCTGACGCTCGCCCGGGGACATCGCGCTATTCACGCTCGCGGCGGCGACGCCGTTGTCGCGGAGGGCGTCGATCTGATCTTTCATCAGCGAGATCAGCGGCGACAACACCACGGCGACGCCTTCCATCGCGAGCGCCGGCGCCTGAAAGCAGAGCGATTTTCCGCCGCCAGTCGGCAGCACCACGACGCTATCGCGGCCGTCGACGACGCTGCGCATGGCTTCGGCCTGAAGAGGTCGAAAACTCTCGAACCCCCAGACCTGGCGAAGGATGCCGCGAAGTTGTTCCACGAGGAGCTGCGTTACGGGGCCGTGATGCGATGAACGTCGCATCAAATTTACAGGAAGCGCGCCTATTACCGATACTAGCCCGTAGCGCCAGCGAGGGGGAGTTGGCATCGGGGACCGGTTGACGTGAACGCCGAGTCGGCGCTTTATCGCAATCGGTCGCTCCGGGAGGGTTTGCTTGGCGTTATCGTTTTGATTGTCGCCGTCGTCGTCTCCCCCTCGCTGGCGCTACGGGCTAGTGTGAGCAAGCACCGCCAGCTTACGGAAAATAGTCCGGCGTCGGCGCAGCGTGATTTCCTGCCAGAATTCCTTCCAAGTACGCCGACACGCGATCGACGATGCGTTGCAGGAAGGCTTCGCCGGTGGCGGCGGTGGCCAGCGACGGCTTCTGGTCCGGCTGATCGGTCCACATGTCGGTGCGGACGTTCTCCGGGAAGGCGGCGAGCGCCGTCGAGGTCTCGAATTCTTGCGCGTGGCCGGGGAGATCGCTCGGGAGTTTGTGGCCGCCTCGCAATAGGTCCTTGGCGTCCTGTTCGTGGAGGACATCCCAATAGGACAGGAATTCCACGTTCACGCCCGCGAGTCGTTGGAATTGATCCCACACGCCTTGGCAGGGGGCGATGTTGCCGCCGTGGCCGTTGAGGACCAGTATGTGCTTAAAGCCGGCGCGGACCATGCTGTCGATCAAGTCGTTCACCACGGCCAGAAACGTGCCCGGCCGCAGGCTGAGCGTGCCGGGGTGCCGCATGTGATGCTCGCTGACGCCGGCCATCACGCCGGAAGCAACGATCACGCGCGGCGCGAGTCGCGAGGCGACTCGTTCCGCCACCAGCGTCACGC
>JALHLM010000331.1 GCA_022844585.1 Pirellulales bacterium
CGCATCGAGCTAACCCGCGAGCGCGGCTTCGACAACCGTCCAAAGGATGAATCAGAACACGCGAAGTTGCACCAACCGGGCTAGAAGGGTGCTTGAATTACCAACCCGAAGCGCCAGCGAGGGGGAGAAGACAATGCACGAGCGTTTGGTCCTGCGCTGAGAATCCGCGTCTTCTCCCCCTCGCTGGCGCTACGGGCTAGTGTCGCGGGCGATCGACAACTCTTTCTCATCCACACTTCAACGCAAAGGAGCCCCGTTCATGGGCATGCTGCAAGAGTTCAAAGAATTCGCGATGCGCGGCAACGTCGTCGATATGGCCGTGGGCATTGTGATTGGCGGGGCGTTCGGCGGGATTGTGAACTCGCTGGTCAAAGACGTCGTGATGCCGCCCATCGGCTGGGCCAGCAGCAAGGCGGATTTTTCCAAGCTGGCGATCGAACTGCCCGTCACAGGAGTGGACAACAACCCGGTGACGATCAACTACGGCATGTTCCTGAACGCGGTGATCAACTTCGTGATCGTGGCCATGGCGGTGTTCCTCTTGGTCAAACTTGTCAACACGATGCGCCGCAAACAGGATTCCGCCGTGCCGCCGGCGCCCACCGCCCAAGAGAAGTTGTTGGCCGAGATTCGCGACCTGCTCAAGGAGCGGCCGGCCGCCGGCGCCGGGAGATGAATTTCCCGCTCGAGGCTGCTATCCTGGCAACGTTGCCAGGCGGCACTTTTCCGGCAATTTCCACATCCTGACGAGGATACTGTGATGTCTTTGCGCCCAGGCTCCCGATTGCTCGCCGCGCTGCTGATCGCGGCGTGCGTGTCTCCTGCCATTTCCGCCCGCGAACGCTGGACCGACGCGGAAGCCAAGGCCTGGCAGCAGCGCGGGCCATGGCTCGTCGGCTCGAACTACGCCCCGGCCTACGCGATTAATCAATTGGAAATGTGGCAGGCGGATTCGTTCGACATCGCAGCCATCGACCGCGAAATGGCGCTCGCGGAGAGTCTCGGCTTCAACAGCATGCGGGTGTTCCTGCACCATCTGCTGTGGGAGCAGGACCGCGAAGGATTTTTGAAGCGGATGGATCAGTACCTTGCCGCGGCCGACAAGCACGGCGTGGGGACGATGTTCGTCTTGTTCGACAGTGTCTGGGATCCGAATCCGCAACTCGGCCCGCAGCGTCCGCCGAAGCAAGGGCTGCACAACTCCGGCTGGGTGCAAAGTCCCGGCGCAAAAGATTTGCTGGATCGTAGCCGGCATGCGCTGCTCGAGGATTTCGTCCGCGGCGTCGTGCGGCATTTCAAGGACGACCGCCGCGTGCAGGTCTGGGACCTCTGGAACGAACCGGACAACCTCAACGGCAACAGCTACGGCGAAGGCAATCTTAAGCAGGAGCCGGCCGGCAAGCAGGAGATGGTCGCGGAATTGATCGCCCAATCGTTCACCTGGGCCCGCGAGGAAAACCCCACGCAACCGCTCACTTCAGGCGTCTGGGTCCACAACCGCATTGGCGATCCGGCCAAGTTGATCCCCGTAGAAAAAATCCAGCTCGCCGAATCCGACATTGTCAGCTATCACAGCTACGGCAAGCCGGACGAGATGGCCGATTGGGTCAACCACCTGCGCGCATACGGACGGCCGTTAGTCTGCACGGAATATATGGCCCGGCCGGTCGGCAGCACGTTCGATCCGGTGCTCGGCTACCTCAAGAAAGAGGGCATCGGCGCGTACAATTGGGGCTTCGTCGCCGGCAAATCCAACACGATCTATCCGTGGGATTCCTGGCAAAAGCCGTATGCGACCGAACCGCCGGTCTGGTTCCACGACATTTTCCGCGCCGACGGACAACCGTATCGCACGGAAGAAGTGGCATACATCCGCCAGGTTACCGGCCGCGCAAAATGATATCGCCAATAAAGGCAACGAGCGCGGCCAACGTCACGCCAAACGTGGCGTGGATGAGATCCAGCGGCATAGAGGAGGAACCTGCGTCAGGGGGCAAATCAAGTTGCGCCCATCCGTGAACCGTGGATCCTCCGTGGATATCTGCTACATCGGCAGCTTCGGGAACGGAGCACGACAAGTTTCTCGAGCGCGGTCATGACCGTTGCGACTGTTGCTTTGCCGTCGAAGCAAGCACCTTCTGCGACCGGACCAGAGCGCTAAAGCTCCAACACGCGCGCCGGCTGATGGAGCGCCGCCAGCCGTGTCGCGTCCGACTGCCGCACGCATACGCGCTCGATCGACGTGGCGTGTCCGGTGGCCGAGTCGACTTCGACCACCGCGCCGCAGATCCGCGGATCGCCTTGGGCGACCTCAAAATGTGTGGGGTTGAACGTGATCGTCGTTTCCATGACGCGATCGTAGCGGCGGCCGAGCACGCTGTCGTAGGGGCCGGTCATGCCGACGTCGCATTGAAAGGCCGTGCCGCCGGGCAAGACGCACTCGTCGGCCGTGGGGACGTGCGTGTGCGTCCCCAGCACGGCGCTCACGCGGCCGTCGAGATAGCGCCCGAGCAGTTGCTTGTCGCTCGTCGCTTCGGCGTGAAAATCGACGATCCGCGTTTTCACCTCGGCCGGGATGGCCGCCAGGACACGGTCGGCCGCTTTGAAGGGGCAGTCGACGGGTCGCATGAACACGCGGCCGAGCAGGCTCAGCACCGCCACTGGCTCGCCGTTTTTCGTGGTCACCACGGCGAACTCACGACCCGGCGAGTCGGACGGAAAATTCGCCGGCTTGACGATGTTCGCTTCTTTTTCAAGCACCGAAATGATTTCGTTCCGCCGGTAGATGTGGTCGCCCAACGTGATCGCGTCGACCCCCGCGGCGAGCAATTCCCGGTAGATCGCCGGCGTCAGACCCGAACCGCCGGCGGCGTTCTCCGCGTTGGCGATGACCAGGTCCAAATTGCATTCTTGGCGCAATCCGCGCAACGCTTGCTGCACGATCTGCCGGCCTGGTTTGCCGACGATGTCGCCGATAAGGAGGATGCGCATGTCTCGGAGTACTCAGTCGGCGATCGGCGCGGTAATCAGGGTTGCTACGACGTTCACTTCGGGCAGACTACTTGGCGATTTCCACGTGACGCGATTCCCGCAGTACGGTGACCTTGATTTCACCTGGGTAAGTCAACTGTTCCTCGAACGCCCGGGCAATATCGTGACAGATCTTGGCGGCCGAGGCGTCGGTCGTTTCATGGGCGTGAACGAGCACGCGCAACTCGCGCCCCGCTTGGATCGCGAACGCCTGGGCGACGCCGCCGAAGCTGGTGGCGATTTTTTCCAGCTCTTCCATGCGCTTGATATAGCGTTCCAGCGTTTCGCGGCGAGCGCCCGGACGCGAGGCGCTGCAGGCATCGGCCGCGGCGACCAGCACGGTGTAAGGATTCTCGATCCGCAGATCGTCATGATGCCCCAGCGCGGCGTGGACCACTTCGGGTCGCTCGCCATAGCGCTTGAGTAGATCGGCGCCGATCCGCGGATGTCCGCCTTCCGCTTCGTGATCCGCGGCCTTGCCGATATCGTGCAACAAGCCGGCCCGTCGCGCGAGCCGGCCGTCCATGCCGATTTCCTCGGCCAACATGCTGGTGAGGAACGAGACTTCGATCGAATGCCGCAGCACGTTTTGCGTGTAACTGGTGCGGAAATGGAGTCGCCCCAGCAGATAAATCAACTTGGGATTCAACCCTTGCACGTCGGCTTCCTGCGCGGCTTCCTCGCCGAGTTTTTGTACGCGTTGCTCCAGTTCCTTCTGGGTTTCGGCCACCACCTCTTCGATCCGCGACGGGTGGATGCGGCCGTCGGCGATCAGCTTGTTGAGCGAAATCCGGGCGACTTCGCGTCGCACCGTGTCGAAGCCGGAGACGATCACCACGCCCGGCGTGTCGTCAATAATCACGTCGACGCCGGTAGCCTTCTCGAAGGCGCGGATATTACGCCCTTCGCGGCCGATAATCCGCCCTTTCATGTCGTCGTTCGGGATGTCGACCGTGCTAGTTGTTGACTCCGCCGTGTGCGACGCCCCGTAGCGCTGCATCGCGGAGATCAACAATTCCCGGGAGCGACTTTCCGTGGTTTCGTGGAGTTGGCGCTCGAACCGCTGGATCAGTGCGCCTTGCTCGTGCTGAAGTTCGCGTTCCAGGGCGTCCAGCAGCCGGGACGTGGCCTCTTCGCGTGAGAGGCTGCTGATCTGGTGCAGGGTCTGGCGTTCCAGCTCCAACATCTTGCTCAGTTCTTCGTTGCGGCGGTTCGCCTCGTCCATCTTCTCGCTAAGCCGGCGCTGGTTGGCCTCGACCATTTTTTCCTGCTTGCGCACCTGGTCGGTTTGCTGATCGAGCGAATCCTGACGTTTGTCGAGCGCCCGTTCGCGCTCATGAAGCTCGTGCCGGACGGCGGCGTGTTTCTGTTCCACTTCGGCGAGCTGCTGAATCGTGCGTTCCTTGAGCGCCAGTTCCGCTTCCTTGCGCCGATTCTCCATCTCCCGTTCGGTCCGTTCCAGCAACTGCTTGGCCTGGGACTCGGCGTCCTTGAGGCGCAGGCGATCGATCATCTTCAAAATGAAGATGCTCAGCCCGGCGGCCGCCAAGGCGGTGACGAGAATAATAACGACTTGCTGGGAGGTCACGGTGCGGCTACTCCTTGCGTGGCGGGTATCGCCGGGCGCTTCATCGCGCCTCGGCTGCCGCGACTCATGGCGAGCGCGGCGCAGCCCAAACTCGGTCGATCACTTGCAGCGGATCATTTGCCAGGAAGCGCGGGACTCAGACGCCAGAGGGCGCGACGCGCGAACGATTCCACCGCCCAATCTGGACGGGAATCACAACGAGAATGGACGCCGATTCGGTCAGCGAAGCAATCAGAACCGGCGCCGCCAGCGCAAACGCCCCTCGCCGGGCCGCAACGAGCGCGCACGCTCACCGCGAGAGGCTAGGGGACGTGGAATTTGCCTGGGAACAGGAGCCGCCAGATACGAGCCGCATCGCGAGGGTTCGGTACGCCGTGGGTCAGATTCCGTCGAGCTGTCGCGCTCGTCGGCAGGGAGACGCACCGGTTCCAATTGTTGGACGCGTCTGAGGTCGCTGATCAGCTCACACAGGGCTTTTAGGACGACCAGGAGCAGATACATCGCTGGAACAACTCCCGCGCAAAAATGCAAATTTCCGCCAACCGAATCAGAGTCGATTCACCGTGTCGCGCGCCCCGCCTCCGTGGCGTCCAATTCCGGTCACACACTTTGCGAAACGCTGGCAAACGAACGTCAAATGATCTCTGTCCCCATCTTACCAGTGCCGACCGTCCCCGCAAGCGTCTCCGAGCCTGTTTGTTTCGTGATAAGATGCTTGGCGGTGCATAGTTAGCACAATCTTTTACGTCCATGCCCGAAACGCCACGATTCGTCGATCGACTTTGTCAGTCATGGCCCCCGGGCGAGTGGTCGGAATGCGGGGTCGTCGTCGCGGTCTCCGGCGGGGCCGACAGCGTGGCCCTACTGCGCGGTCTTCATGTCCTGGCCGGTCCGAATGCCCGTGCGATTTGCGTTGCCCATTTAGACCATGGCCTGCGAGGCGAAGCGGGAGCCGCTGACGCCGATTTCGTGCGGCGGTTGGCCGAGGAGCTGGCATTGGAGGCGGTTATCGGCTCGGCCGACGTGCCGGGCGAGCGGCGCGGCGGCGAAGGGATCGAGGCAGCGGCGCGTCGAGCCCGTTACCGTTTTTTACGTCAGACCGCCGAGTGTCGGGGGGCTCGATACGTCGCGGTCGGTCACACGGCCGATGATCAGGCGGAGACCGTGCTGCATCGCTTATTGCGTGGCTCCGGTTTACAGGGCCTGTCCGGCATGGCACGTGTGCGGCCGCTTGGGCACGCCGCTTCGCTGATTCGGCCGATGTTGGAATTCCGCCGGGGGGAACTTCGCGAATACCTGACCTCGATCGGACAATCCTGGCGCGAGGACCGTACCAATGACGATCCTCGATTCACTCGAAATCGCCTCCGACGTCACCTGCTGCCCGTATTGGAGCAGGATTATGGGCCGGGCGTAGTTCAAGCGATTTGCCGCACCTCCGGGATGGTTGCCGAAGCCCAAGCGGTGCTTCTGGCTGAGGCGACCCGACTGGCCGAACAAGCCACGATGCATCACGAAGCGTCTTTCGTTGTGATCCGCACCGGCGCGTTGGCGGACGTGTCGCAATTGCTGATCGCCGAGGCCTTGCGCCTCGTCTGGCGCCGGCGGCAGTGGCCAGAGCAAGGCATGGGGTTTTCGGAATGGCGACAGTTGGCCGCCATGGTAACAACGCCTGGCGACGTCGCCGCACGCATGTTGCCCGGCGCAGTCCGCGCAGAAAAAAAGGGCGGCGAGCTACGGCTCCGCCGCCCTTAATTCATCGATCTCGGGAACGACTTATGCCTTGTCGACCGGCGGTTCGTCGGCTTCTTTCTTCGCTTCTTGCTTTTCCGGCGTCGCCGCCCCTTCCGCAGGCGGAGCCACGAACAACCGCTTATCGAGTTCAGGAATCAGAACTTGGACAAACTTAAACGCCGTACTTCCTTCCAGATCTTCGCCGGCGCCTACTTGGCTGATGACGTAAAGCTTGTAAAGCGCCGGTAAACCACGCAGGCTCCACCGAGCGTACGTCGGGGACACCCAATGTCCGTCATAGTTCCAACTCCAGAAGATGCGAAGACGTTCCAGCTTCTTTTCGTCTTCCAGCTTAAAGACCGTGGTGTTGAAATTCGCGAGCGAGGTTTTTGTCTGGGTTTCGTATTGTTCGACTTCTTTTTCTTGGTTGTAACCCGCGGCCACGTAGCACTGCGTGGGTTCGTGCTTGGCGATGTTGCGGAAATTCCCGCACACCAGCATCACCGTGACGGATTCGTTAGTCCGCGGGTTGCGGTACTCGCGCGAGACATAGCCGACGATGCCGGCGACTTCCTGCTCTTGGGCGTTCATCGGGTGGTCGACGGCTTCCCAT
>JALHLM010000332.1 GCA_022844585.1 Pirellulales bacterium
TTGAAACACCTGAGTTCCGGCGGCCGTACCATCGGTACGCCATAGGGCGCTGCCGTCGTCGACGGCTGCGGAAAAATATAGCAACCCATTCAGTGACGCCATGTGGCTCGAGAGTAACGTGGAATACCCAAAGCTGCTTTCGGTCCCAGGAGTGAAATCCCGGAGCAGTTCCGTTGAGGCGTCATTTCCGCCGGATGCCCACAATTCACGGCCGTGCTCAGGGTCAAACGCCGTAAAGTAGACCTTGTCACCAACACTGGCAATTGGCAAGGGACGCGACGATTCTTGCCCCTCGGCTACGTCCACGACCATCCAAGTGCCAGCGGCAGTGCCGTCGCTGCGCCACAATTCTCGACCATGCTCTCCATCGTCCGCGGAAAAATAGACAACTCCGTCTCCTTGGAAAAAATGGCGCGTCGAGGAACTCATTGGTCCAAGACGGATGTCCCGAATTGGCTTCGTTCCCGACTCGGTTCCATCGCTCCGCCACAGTTCACCTGCCATAAAGAGATCGACGGAGGGGCTGTAGTTGCCACCAGTGAAGTAAAGTGCTCCACCCATCTCGGTAAGTTCCATCGGTCTAAAACTCGGCAAGCCGCGAATGATGTCGCGCACGATGTAGGTGCCATCTTCTGATCCGTCGGAACGCCAAAGTTCGGTTCCATGAAGTCCATCGTCCGCGGTGAAGTACACGAGGCTCCCGACGCGCGTGATTTGGCCTGGCCGAGAAGACTCGCGGCCCGGCCAGATATCTCTGACCATGTGCGTACCGACCGCAGTGCCATCAGTTTTCCATAGTTCGGCGCCATGAACTCCATCCGCGGCGGTGAAGAACACATTCCCTGCAACGACTTCTCCATTTCCATACCACACGGAACCGAGGGCACGTGCATTCAAATTCGAGATTCGATATGTTCCCGTGACCGTTCCATCGCTTACCCAGGGCTCGGCGTTCGAAGCCGAGTCGGCGCCGGACACAAACAACCGTCCCTGAGAGTCAACGAACGCTGACCACTCCTTCCGCGCACTTGTCAGGAATGTCAATTGATCACTGGAAGCAATCAACAGCCCAGCGTCCGTCGTCAAGAACGCCCGGCCATCATTGGTTGAGAAAAGTTCGACGGACACAGCGTCATTGAGTGAATTGACAACACCAAGACGGTACGTTTCTTCCGAACCGCTGCGAAACGCCCAGACTTCGTGATCCTCCGCTTCATTCGTAATCGTGAAGAACACCATATCCCCCGACGCTGTGAGCGTTTGGGGATCGAGACGTTCGTAGCGATCCTCCGAAAACTGCCGCACCAACTTCGTTCCTTGCGCAGTTCCATCCGACTTCCAAAGGCCCTTCGGCGCGATTCCTTCCGTGGCCGCGAAATAAAGCGCATCGTTGGCACTTGCGAGGCCTAGCCCGCGAGCGCGATCGGCGCTGCTAAATGTGCCAGGCGCAAGATCCACCGCGATGTGCGTACCTTCTTCACTTCCGTCCGTGCGCCACAACTCGCTACCAGTAGCTGGGCTGTAAGCAATGAAATAGAGCAGGCCGCCGTGTGGAGTTAGATAGGTTGGCCAGGAGGAGCCTTCACCTGGATTGATATCGGCGACGTTGCGAGTACCGGCAGTCGTGCCGTCAGTCGCCCAAAGTTCATTGCCAAGCTGCGAGTCCTCCAAGGCGAAATAGAGCAAACCATCAGCCGCGGCGATGTCCGTCGCACTGACACGCGGGTTGAATTCAACGAGCAAGTTCGTTCCCTCGATCGTGCCGTCGGAACTCCAAATCTGCGTAGCCGCAAAACCTTGGGTCAGCGTCACAAGCCGGTCACCTAGTTGTCCGGCCCAACGAACTGATTCAAATGGGGCGGCGTCAACCTTGCCCACCGGAAGTGCGGTTAAACTGGCTGCATGCGTTTTCCAAAGTTCGAATCCACTTAGACCATCGACACGATTTGTCCATGCGAACAGCTCGCCATTCAACGTTGCCAATGCATGAAATTGGGCATGCGGCGACAAACCATTGAATGCAATGCGCTCCACTTGATTCGGATCGCCTTTCGAGCGCCATAACGACGTTGTCGTAAGAGGCTCATCCATTGCCTGCGTATTGGCCGCGAAATAGACGTAACCGCCAAGTTCCGTGAAATGCGTCGGATGGCTTGGTCCATCAGATGGAAGAATATCTTTGATCATCTCCAAACTGACCGTCAGCATCATGCGATCTTCGAGCAATTCCAGTCGAAGGCCATGGGGGCTGGCAACGGAATTTCGGCGACGATGCTTTGTGCGTTGATGGCTCATTTCCGGTTATCCATCGTGAGACATACGATTGACATCACTCCTGCGACTGCCCTGCATCAGAGCAGTGTACAAGTTACCGTAGATGGTGGAATCATTTTGCGATGATTTCTCGTCGAAAAAGGACGAATCCGTCGCGCCAGACTGTTCCTGAACGTAGGCGAATTCATTTAATGCCAGCCCATTGGCACCGCCAGAATCTTCTTGTCAATTCGCCTTGACTGGAGCTAACATTAGGGGGCGAAAGCTAGGTGCGCCGGCGGAGTTACGGACACGAGCGCGAAGAGAGGACGGGCGGGGGACGATTTCGATTTATCGACGTCAACTCCCCCTCGCTGGCGCGTTGGGCTCGTGTTGAGGTGACTCCGCTACGCACTGGCGGACGAGCCGCCAGTGGCACCCGAATCGTGTTTTCCGCAGTGTGCTTGGCCCACTCGAATACCTTCTCATCCTCAGCGGAGTCGCCCCCATGTCGCGTTTTGTTGGTCGTCGTGCGTTTGTTCAATCCACGGTTGGGTTGGCCGCCAGCGGGTTGTTGTTGCCGGATTGGTTGGGGGATTTGTCTTACGGGATGAAGCTGGCCTACCAGGAGGGTTCGTCGGATCGCCGCCGACTGGGGTCGATCGGGGTCGGCGGGCAGGGGACGGGGATCATGCATTCGGCGCGGCGGTTCGCCGATCAGATCGCCGTCTGCGATGTCGACAAGGCGCACGCGGAACGCGCGGCGCGGCTCGGGCGGCGGCGGCGCCGGGGCGAAGGGGGCGGCGAGGAGGAAGCGGACGATGGTCGCCGCGCGGAGATTTATACCGACTACCGCAAGCTGCTGGAGCGCGACGATATCGACGTCGTGACGATCGGCACGCCCGACCATTGGCACACGCGGATTTGCATCGCGGCCCTGCGCGCGGGCAAGGACGTGTATTGCGAGAAGCCGCTGACGCTGACGATCGCCGAGGGGCAGCAGTTGGTGAAAGTCGTGCAGGAGACGGGGCGGGTGTTGCAGGTCGGGACGCAGCAACGCAACCAGACGGACTTGTTCGGCCGGGCCGTGGCGACGATTCGCGCCGGGCAACTCGGCAAGCTCAAGAAGGTGACCGTCGGGCTGCCACTGTCGACGGATGAAGGCGGGCCGTTCGAGAAGCAGCCGGTGCCGGACGGGCTCGATTGGGACATGTGGCTGGGGCAGGCGCCGGTGGCCGATTACTGTCCGCAGCGTTGCCACTTCCAGTTCCGCTGGTGGTACGAGTACTCGGGCGGCATCGCGACCGATTGGGGGGCGCATCATATGGACATCGCGCAGTGGGGCATGAACGTGTCGGAAGCGGGCCCGACGACGATCGACTCGACGGCGACAAAGATGCCGAACATTCCGGGCGGCTACAACACGCCGAAGCAGATGCGGTGCACCTATATGTACCCCGGCGACGTGGAAGTTTTCATGACGACAGAGACCGGGGACGAAGGGGTGTTGTTCGAGGGGGAGAACGGCCGCATGTATGTCAACCGCGGCCGGATTACGGGCAAGCCGATCGAAGATCAGGACAACGATCAGTCGGTGCGCGACAAGGTGCAGAAGATCCTGGCGGAAGAAGTGTACCGCGGCCGCAAGGTCGGCGATCACATGGCGGATTTCTTCAATGCCGTGGCGGATCGCTCGAAGCCGATGTCGGACGCGGTGAGCCAGCACCGCTCGGTGAGCGCGTGCCATTTGGCGAATATCTCGGCGCGGCTGCAACGCAAGCTGACTTGGGACGCGGCGAAGGAGCAGTTTGTCGGCGACGACGAGGCGAATGCGATGTTGTCGCGAGCGCAGCGGTCGCCGTATGAGGTGGGCGCTTAGTAAAGGATTTTGTTGTGGCTCGGTCTCGGTCCCGGGCCACGGCGGATGGGGCGTCTCGCGGAAGGGGAGACCTTCGGTCGGGGCGGTGGCACGGTCGGGAGACCGTGCCACAACATTGGTCATCGCGGAAGTCGCAAATCGCAAACTGCCCATTGCCACGTACCTCGATCGAGAATCTACGCAACCGGCAAGGTTTGGCGACTAGCCTCCCCAACGACAGCGCCGACGAACAATCGCATGTGCGGGCGCGGCAGTGGACTGTCGGTGTGAAATCAATGTCAAGAGCGCCCCGCGGCGTCAACGCATTCGTTATGTACCAATGGCAGATAACTGGCACTTCAACGACCCACCGAATACTGCGTCGCTTACGACAACAATGGTGCTCGATGGTGCGCCGATCCTGCGTGTCTACCACGACTACGACGGTGGATGGCAATTCCACGGATCACCTGATGATCCTGCCACGCCAGATGTAGCGCGACTTGTATCGCTCGGAACCATGATTGCGCGTGATGCTACGCTCAGCGAATTGCACGATTTACCCGACGGTTGGCGAGCTTTCCGCTCGTCGGCCAGTAGGCCCTGGCAACGTCAAAGGAACAATCCGTTTCCCACGTACGCGGAAAATGGCTATTACCTTGAAGACGCAGTTTGGCTGGCGCAATACCGCGACGATGTTCATCCGCCGTCCGAGGAACTGCGAGGTAATCTCGAAGTCGGCGCCTATGCAAAGCTTCTATTTCGATTCGCGGCCGAAGATGGCGAACGGCGGGACATGCAAACCGAACGAATGTGGGTACTCGTGACCGATATTGATGAAGACGGAAACTACTTCGGCACTCTGGAAAACGATCCACACCACTCCAGGACGCTCGCATCTGGTGACTCCATTCGTTTTCATCCGCTTCATATAATGGAAATTCTCCGCGAAGATTGTGCATGACAGTGTTGGAATTCGGAACGCGGAACTGAGGCGATGGCTGCGGTTCCGCGTTTTATTTTGCATTGCGCCACGCCTATTCAATGAACGAGCGACGGAGCTCATGAATTGAGAAACGATTTGATTGGGGCGGTGCCGAAATGCTCCTTATTCTGCCAATCTTGACCGTGCTGATAGCTCCGTTGGTGGCGCTTAGCGTGGGTCGGCATCATCCAGAACCGCGGTACGACAAGGTCGTGTTGCGAACAATCTTGCTGTTTTGTGCTGCGTGCTGGGCGTTCTCCGGCGTCGAGCTGCGGTGGTGGTGGGATCTGACTAAGTCGAACTCCGGCAGATCCGGCCCAGACGGCGGCACCGGCGTTTTCTTTCTTGTTTATGCCTATCTCTGGATTGTGCTGGGCCTACCGGCAATTCCGCTGACTGTGGTGTCGGTGATTGAATTCGCGAAGCGGCGCCGCCAGGAGCAAACTTTGGTGATTCCGTTCGCGATGATGGCTGTTTGCGCTGTCGCGGCAGTATTGACTACGATCTGGCTTGAAGTGTTTGGGAGGTAATGTAGACGCGCACGGCGAACGCGTAGGGAGGATGCTTTGGCTGTCAGACAACCCGCCGCCGCGTTGGTGAGTACGTCGCCGGGTCGGCGTTGGAGATTTGCTTGCGAATCTGGGTTTCGGCCGCCCCGATGGGGCTACGGCGTGGTGTTGTGTGCCTGTTCCAGGGGTTCGCTGCGCTTCACCCCTGGCTACTGACGGTCGCCCCGTTGGGGCTTTAAATGGGTGTGCTGTTTGGCTATTCGACGTCGCCCCCGCCGCTTGACACGTGGGGGCGACCGAATATCATAACCCTGCACGAGTTGCAGCGATTTTCTCGCCTCGCTCCTGGGGGCGTTCGGCGTTTTTTGGGGAGTTTTTCCCCGGTTGGGAGTTCCGTCGCATGGCCGCCAATCGTCGTTTGGAAGTGTCCGAGGTCGGGGACGTGACCGTGGTGCGGTTCGCCGATCGCAAGATTCTGGACGAAGCGAGCATCCAGGAGTTGGGGGCGGAGCTGTTCCGGCTGGTCGAGGAAGACCACCGCAAGAAGATTCTGCTCAACTTCACCAACGTCGATTTTCTCAGCAGCGCCGCGCTCGGCAAGCTGATTACGCTGGATAAGAAGGTCAAGGCCGACAGCGGCAAGCTGAAGCTCAGCAATATCCGCCCGGAGATCTATGACGTCTTCGCGATCACGAAACTGAACCGGCTGCTGGACATCAAAGACGACGAAGCCGCGGCGCTGGCGGCGTTTTAGTCCGGGTTCACCACGGAGGCACGGAGACACGGAGGGGGGCCGCTCCGTTTTGAACCGCGGAGGCGCTGAGACGCGGAGGGAGTGGGAGAGGTTGGGTTGGTGATTGGTGTAAGGAATTCTCTCGCCGGCCGAATCTTAGTTGGACAGTTTTGCGGGCATTCATTCGACATTCGGGCTTCGACATTCATTCGTCATTCGGATTTCGTCCTTCGACATTCGCCACCAGCGTGGTTTCTCAGAACTCCGCCAGTCAGCCTATTTAACGCCCATGTCAGACGCCGACTGGACTTGGCAGACGGATCAGACGTTTCCCAGTGAAACGGGCGCTGGTCGGCTAGTCTTGGAGGAAGTGCTCGATCAACTTGAGCGGCACGAGTGGTTCGAGCAGGACATCTTCGGCGTGCGTCTGGCGATGGAAGAGGCGATCGTCAACGCCATCAAGCACGGTAATCGCCACGACGCGGAGAAGAACGTCCGCGTGCATTGCCGGCTCTCGCCGACGAAATTCTGGATTCAGATCACCGACGAGGGGCCCGGCTTCCGCCCCGACGATGTGCCGGATTGTACCGCGGAAGAGTACATCG
>JALHLM010000333.1 GCA_022844585.1 Pirellulales bacterium
GCGCATCGGCACCGCGAACAGGGCGAATTGAAGCGGAACTTTCTTGCCGCGCAGGTTTACGACCAGCCGGCGCTCGCCTTGCAGGCGATCGGCGTTTTCAATCAGCGAGTCCTTGAGCCGCATTGCCAACGTCTGCGTCTCCTGCACGTCGCGCCAGGCGGGCGAGTCCTTGCGGTCGACCTCGTAGTAAATCCATTCCTGCCGCGCGGGCAGGGCCCGAATCAAGCGGTCGACCGGCTGCAACTGCAAGCCTTGCGCACGATGCTTGAAGAGGATTTCGACCTGCCGGCTACTACCGATTTTCCAATCGAGTTGGCCCTGCGAAAGCACCTCGCGGCATTCCTGCTCGGTGAGCTCGCCCTTGTTTACGCCGATGTACCAACTCCAGTCGGAGTTGAACCACTTGGGCTCCAACGTGACCTGCATGCCCATGCCGACGCCGACGAAGTACCGCTGCTCGTATTCGTAATCGCGGACCGAGTTGATCAACGCGTCGATCTTCAGCTTGATCCATTGAAAGATGCGGGCCAGGTCTTCGTGGTCGTACGTGGGGATGTCGGTGGTGCGGCGCTCGCGGCCAAAAATCGACAATTGCCCGACGACGCGGCACAACTCGGTGTAAGCCGTGAGCGGATGGACGCCTTCGGCAAAGGCGAGCACGGACAGCACGCTGTGCGCTTCGTTCAACTCCGAGAGCATCAACACGCGTTCGGTATCGCCGGGGTCGCGGCTGTCGAGCCCGATGCCGCGGTTCATGACCTGCTGGGCGAGAATTTCGAGCTTCTGACTGATCACATCATAGATCGCGCGGACGATATCCCGGCTCAGCCCCGGCCAGGCCTGAATGGAAATCAGCGGCGGGATGTAGTCGGGATCGAGCCGGGGGACGGCCTTCTCTTCGCTGGCGCGGCGAATCTGCGCGATGGGCAGCAGCTCGTAGCCGCTCAGGTCTTGATTCGAGAGCAACAGCCGGGCGTTAAGCGTTTTGACGCGAATCGGCTGGTCGCTGCCGCCGAAACTTTCGTCCTGCACCGTTTGATCGAACTCGATGCTCCGGGCATGCTCCGCCGAGCCGTTCGGGGGCGAGACGTTTTGCCTTCCAAGTTGCAGCTTGGGCACCGCCAGATACACGCGAATCGCCGGGGACGTATTGAATGCGTCTTCCAGCTTGACGAGCGTTTGAGCCAACTCGCCTAACGCCCCGCGCAGATCAATGCGGTCCGGTTCGTTACCGGAATCGAGCGAGACGATCGTGCCGTCACGCATCCGAGCTTTGAGCGTGTGCAGCTCGAACTGCTGATTGGCGAGCGCCTCTTTGCTCCACTCCAGCGCATAGATGCCGTAGTTGTACGGATGATCCCACTGCTCGGAGGTTTGTACTAACTCAGTCCAATGGCGATCGGCCGCCTGAAAATGTTGCGGGCGGAGAAACAATCCTTCGAACCAATGGACGGGCAGGTTCCGCATGCGGCAAACACCCCGGGGGAAAATGCGCGAGCGCCGGGAGCGATGAACGTGAGGTCGTTGCCAGGTCCGGAGGAACGCCACCGGTCATGGATCACTCATCGCTCACCAGTTCCACTATTTCGGCCGCATCGTATCACCGCAGGGCCAATCTGTAAACAGCATTCGCGTGCGTAAGTGTTGGCCTGTTATGGTTTTGGAATGGCGACGGCAACGTGTTTGCCGGCGGCAATCGACAGTGCGGCGGCGAGCCATTTGACAGGGCCTGAAACGCAACCTAGGTTTCGTTCGAGGCCTTGCGCGCTCGGAAGCTCTTCCCTTCGACGCGTGGACCGCTCGGTCGATCGGCGCTTCCACTTCTGTCTCTGCAGGACTTCGCCCACGCTATGAGCATTGCGGTCTCTGAACGCGCGTATCCGGCCGGGGTCCAGCGGATGGCGTCCGACGAATCGGTGGGCGGCCAGGTTCGCAGGTTGCTACAAAGGCAATCCGGCGACGCCGCGCACCTAGAGCGGCGCCGAGATCGGCGTTTTCCCTTTCCGGCGCTGATGACGCTTTGGCCTGCCGACCACGAACGGCTGGAGACGTCGTTCGTGATCGTTGGGAAAGATCTCTCCGAGCGCGGCCTGGGCTTTTTCCATCAGCAGCCCATCCTCTGCCGGCGAGCGATCGTCGTCTGCGAGGCGCCGGGCGTGGAGTCTCTGGCGTTTCTCATCGACATCAACTGGTGCCGCTTCACCTGCCACGGCTGGTACGAAAGCGGCGGCCGCCTGCTGGAAGCCGTGACGCCGCCGACTTTGTCACTGGAGGATACGGTGACCTGAGAATAGGAACCACGAAAGGCACGAAAAACACGAACCTTTGAAACGTTCAGCCAGTCGGCTCTTTCCAGCCCTTAGCCAGCTGGCGTGCCGAGGTTCGCTTGGCCCTAGCGGAGAATTCTCAGTCCCCACAAGTCGTTCGTGTCTTTCGTGGTTGCCTCTGGTTGACCGGATTACGTCGTGGAGAACAACGAGGTCACCGACGTCGGCTACAGACGGATGACGATTAAGCGCCCACTAGGGCATCGAGCTGAGCGCGAAGCATTGCGGATCGTTCTTGCGTCCAGTGGCTGTCGAACGCGGCGCGCTGCTCGGCGAGTTGAGTTCGCTGGTGGGCGATCAGCGATCGCAAAGCGCAGCGCGAGCCGTCGCAGTGGGCCTTGCGGTTCCACTGCTTGTAGAGATCCATCGCGACGTGGCTGTCGACGATTTCGCCTAAGCGCTCCTGCAAGTCTTCGACGATCGGATAAATCTCGCGCCGCACCGTGTCGTCCCAGACGGGCGCGACGATTTCCAGCGTGTACCGCAGTTCCTTCGCCCGGATGCGAAATGCGTGCAGCGTGGAGTACGCGTCCTTGCCGTGGGCCTCGGCATCGAAGAATCGCTTCGCGGCCCGCCGCACGCGTTCCGCCGCGTATTCGCCGAACGATTGTGTGGACCCCTCGTCGTTCTGTTCGTCCAGACGTGACAGCAGAGCTTCGATCAGATCGGGAAAGCCCTTGTACTGCAGCTTTTCGTAGACGTCGACAATCGGGGCCTGCGCCTCGGCGCGGCGGCGGTCGATCATTTGAATGACCGACTTGGTGGCGATGCCGGCGTCTGATTCCAACGTTGCTAGTCTGGCGTGTTGGACGTCGTAATCACGCGCCTCGCCCGCGGCCTGGCGGAGGCGGCGCAACAGTCTTTCGATTCGCTTCGCCTTCCGTCGCGGCAGGCAGGCTTTGAACAGTCGCAATGCCGCATGGGCCCGACGTGAGGAAACACGCAATTGATGCACGTGTTCCGGATCCTCACTCGCTTCCGTCGCGGCGGCCGGCAACCGTTCCCACACGGCGTGCAGGCGCAATTCCAACACGCGATGGGCGGCGGCCTTCACCGGTTGGTCGGCCGCGAGTCCCTCGATCCATTTGGAGCTGGCGGCATGAATGCTCATTGGCGACGGCGAACCCCAAGGTGCTGAGCAAATCTCCTCCATCCATAGTACGCCCGAGGGGGCCACGTCGCCAGCAAATCCGGTCCGTGGCCGTCGGCAAACAGGCGTTGGTTGGTGAGCGACCATCCCTAAATGGAATCATCGTCGCGGCCTATTCGTGCGGAGGCCGATGGCGCGTTAAGATGCCTGTGCAGTTGGCGACCCCGTTTCTGGCGACTTGTCTTTGCACCCCATGCTTGCGCTCCAGGAAATCTCGCGGCGCGGAATGCTCCAGGCGGGGGCGTTGGGCCTGCTCGGACTGAATTTGCCCAGGTTACTGGCCGCCGAAGGCGTCGCCACACGGCCCGGCCGGGCGCGGTCGTGCGTCCTGCTGTTCCTGGAAGGAGGCCCGGCGCACCAGGACCTTTGGGATCTCAAGCCCGCGGCTCCGGCCGAAATCCGTGGCGAGTTCCAACCAATTGAAACGACAACACCTGGCTTGCAAGTCTGCGAGCACTTGCCGCACCTCGCCCAGCAGATGCATCGGGTTGCGCTGGTGCGCAGTGTGCATCACGAAGTCGTCGATCACAACGCCGGCGCCTACTACGCGTTGACCGGCCGCAGCCCGACACGCGGCGGCAATTTGATCATCAAGGACGAGCCGGACAACTTTCCACCACTGGGCGCGGTGTGCGCCAAACTGCGTCCGACCGATGTGTCGCTCCCGTCGTTTGTGCATCTGCCGGACTTGATGTCGAACAACGGCCATGAATTGCCCGGCCAGCGCGCCGGCTTTTACAGCCCCGCGTTTGATCCGCTGGTCGCCGGCGATCCCAGTGTGCCGAACTATCAGGTGCCGGGCTTAGAGCTGGCGGCGGACGTGAATCTCGATCGCATCGCCGCGCGGCGATCGTTGCTCGATCAATTGAATCGCGCCGGCGCGACGCCCATCCGTGACCCGGAGGCCGACGCCCTCGCCACGCACCAGGCCAAGGCCTATGACCTGCTGACCTCCGAAGGAACGCGTCGCGCGTTCGATATCGCGCGCGAACCCACCTGGCTGCGCGAACGCTATGGCCTGCCGGATCGCATCGATCGCTCGGTCGAAGCCCGCAAGTTCGGCGGCTTGCCGCACGTTGGGCAATGCTTACTGCTCGCGCGGAGATTGATCGAAGCTGGCGTGCGGCTCGTTACCGTCGCGAGCGGCCGGCGCTTCGATCAGGCCTGGGACACGCACCGCGATCATTTCCCGCTCTTAAAGCGCTCGCTGTTGCCGTACTTGGATCGCGCACTCGCCGCGCTGCTGGAAGACCTGGCTCTGCGCGGCCTGTTGGAGGAAACGCTCGTAGTGGCGATGGGCGAGTTCGGCCGCACGCCGCGACTCGGCCAGATCACCAGTTCCGCCGGCGCTGCCGCCAACGGGCGCGACCATTGGCCGCACTGCTACACCGTCCTCCTGGCCGGCGGCGGCATTCGCGGCGGCGCGATTTACGGCGCATCGGACCGCCACGCCGCGTATCCTGCGAGCAATCCCGTCACGCCGGAAGACATTGCGGCGACGATCTACCACGCCCTCGGCATCGACCCGGCCACCCGAATCACCGACCCGCAAGGCCGGCCCCACACCGTCGCCGAAGGTCGCGTGATTCAAGATCTGTTCGGCTAGCCACGCTTGCGGATTCGTCGTTATTCTTGAAACGAACCGCCGCCGGCCATCGCGTGTCCGGTTTGACGCCACGTTCGCCAGCTATCGGGCGGCGGCGTATTTGTTCCTTTGTTCTGAAAGCCTGCATGTACGTCCCGAAATCGTTCGCCGTCGAAGATCGCCAGCGCATCGACGCGTTCATCGAATCAAACAGCTTCGCCACGTTGATCACGATGGGGAACGGCCGGCCCGAGGCGACGCACGTGCCGCTGCTGCTCGACGCGTCCGCCGGCCAACAAGGCATGCTGCTCGGCCACGTCGCCCGGGCGAACGACCAATGGCGCACCGGCGACGTGGAGGCCTTGGCGATCTTCGCCGGTCCGCATGCCTATATCTCGCCCAGCTACTACCAGACGCCGAACACCGTCCCGACCTGGAACTACGTGGCCGTGCACGTTTACGGCCAATTGTCGTTCTTCGACGACGAGCAGTCTCTGCGGGACGTGCTGCGCCGCACCGTCGCCAAATACGAGCAGCCGCGCGCCACGCCGTGGAACTGGGACGAATCGACCGAATACTCAACTCGCCTACTCCGCGAGATCGTCGGCCTGCGCCTCACGATCGAGCGGATCGAAGCCAAATGGAAACTCAACCAGAATCACCCCGCCGAACGCCGGCAACGGGTAATCGCGGCGCTGGAAACCGGCGACGAACGAGAACGCGAAATCGCGGCACTGATGCGCGAGGCTTGAGATCGTTCACCTCGTAGGTCAGGCACCGCCGCCGAAGCCGTAATCGCCCCCCTCGAATGCACCAATGCAACGTCCCAAATCATCGCGAAAGCTGTGCCTGACATGGGCGCGCCGTCGGTGCCGTCAGGCACGTCCCTGTCAGCGTCTTGGTACGCAACGGTAATACTTGTTTGGCCGGTACGTTTGCCTTCGGCGGCGGTGCCTGACCTACAATTCAATCGGAAACGATTGCGGGGGGGATTCCAAACATACCGTGACGCCGCCATCGATCCATGCTAAGCTCAAAACCACGGGGCAGCGAGCAGGAACAGCATTCGCCTATGTCGCACTCTCACGACACGCCCGGCGCCGAAGCGCCCTTGTCTGGCCCACGCTTTCGACTTTGGCAGCTCTTCGCCTTGACGTCCTGGTGCGGAGTCGCCGCAGCGCTGTTCAGGTATTGTGACGCTCCGATTGCCATCGCAATTTTCGCGTTCGGGACGATGCTGCTGGCATCGATTGTTCGTCGATCCGGAGCACTTGTCGTTGGTATGGTTGCGGTCCTGTTCCTGGGAGTTCTCTTGATTCCCGCCGTGCAAAACCCGCGAGTCAACTCACGCCGCGGCCAATGTGTCAACAACTTGAAGAACATTACGCTCGCACTGCAAAACTACGAATCCATTCACGGCGCATTCCCGCCAGCGGTGACCTTTGACGCGAATGGCAAGCCGATGCACAGTTGGAGAGTTTATATCCTGCCGCAATTGGATCGCAACGATCTCTTTAAACGTTACCGTTTCGACGAGCCATGGAATGGACCCAATAACAGCCAGTTGTTGAGCGAAAATGTGAGTATCTTCTACTGCCCTTCCGACGTGCGCGGTACGAATGATTACCACACCAGCTACGTCGCCGTGGTGGGAGACCGCACCGTTTGGCCAGAGACCGGGTCGATAAGTGCGCGGTCAGTCAGTGACCGAGACGGTCTGGCACGCACGCTCCTGCTCATCGAGACTCACAACAGCGGCATCCATTGGATGGAACCACGCGACGTTACGCTTGCCGATTGCATCAATGGCACTCACGGCCCGCGCGCCGGA
>JALHLM010000334.1 GCA_022844585.1 Pirellulales bacterium
GAGGCCTTCGAGTTCGAAGACAACGTCGTCGGCGGTCGTATTCCGAAGGAATACATCCCCGCGGTGCAAAAGGGCTTCCGCGATTCGATCGTCAAAGGCCCGCTGGGCCAGTACCCGATCGTGGGCGTGAAGTGCATCCTGGAGGACGGCTCGTATCACGAAGTCGACAGCTCCGACATGGCGTTCCAGATCTGCGCCCGGAACTGCTTCCGCGAGACCTTCCTGCAAATGAAGCCGGCCCTGCTCGAACCCATTATGAAGCTCGAGATTGAAGTGCCGACGCAATTCCAAGGTTCGGTCACTGGTGAAATCAACAGCCGCCGCGGGATGATCGTGCAGACGGAAATGCTCGGCCCCATCGCCAAGATCGAAGCGGAAGTGCCGCTCTCGGAAACCTTCGGCTACTCGACCGACCTCCGCAGCATGACCCAGGGCCAAGGCACCTTCACCATGGAATTCGCCAAGTACCGCCGCGTACCGGGCAACATCCAGGAAGCAATCCTGGCCGAGAAGAAAAAGCAGCAGTTGGTCGGCGCGAAGTAGGCAAGTCGGAACTCAGAAGTAATTCTCAAGCGGAGCGGTTGACCTGGGTCGGCCGCTCCGCTTTTTTGTTGCGCGCTGGGCAGGGCGCCTTTCGTTGCACCTGCATTTTGCAGCCACTAGACTGGCGCCGTGGCGGTCACCTTTTTCGATCCCAGAGCAGAGGCGCTCCCATGAAGACTTTTTGGACGGCAGTCGCGTTCGTTGTTGTCACGCTGTATGGAGGAGTCTGTCGCGCGCAGGACGAGGAGCCGGCGACGCAGGAAATTCGTAGCAAGATCAAGCAATTGCAAACGGAACTTGACGCCACGCAGGCAAAATCGGATCAGCGGCGCGGCGTGACGCGGATCGGCGGTTCCACCCGCCCGGTCGAGAGCGAAGAATTGCTCGTCCGCGTCTACGACCTGCATGATCTGTTCGCGATGGCGCCTGCGTATCCGGCGTTTATCGCGCCCGATTTTGGGCCCGGCGTCCAGCCGCTCTTTCATTTCGCGCCCGGCGGGACGCGATTTTCCGGAGGGGGCGGATTCGGTGGTGGCGGTGGTGGCGGGGGCGGCTTTTTCAACATTCCCGCCGCGACAGGCGCCCTGACCGACGCTGCGCGCCAACTTCCCAAGCAAAACGGCCGCACGGAACGTCCGCAGACCTCGATCGAGGATCTCATCGAAGCAATCACTTCCAGCATTTCGCCGACCGACTGGACCGATGTCGGCGGAACCTTCACGATCATTGATCTCGGCACGGTCCTGATCGTGTCGGCCGATGAGGAAGCGCACGAACAAATCGATCGCTTGTTAGAACTACTGCGCGAACGTTGGAAAACGCTACGCACGGTTTCCATCCGAGCCGACTGGCTGTGGCTGACCTCGGCGGAAGTCGGCGGCATCGTCTTGCCGGCGGATAAACGCACCACGGAGCAACCTTACGGCGTCGTAGACGGCGACAAATGGGCGATTGCACTCGCGGCGACGCCCGCCGCTGAATCGCGACCGCTGCACGCGGCGACGACTTGCTACAACGCCCAAACGATCAGTCTCGTCTCCGGCGCCGAAAGCGCGTACGTGTCGCAGATCGAACCGACCGCGGCCGGTGATTCCGAAGAGGGCCAATCGACGGAACTCGGCTACACGCCCACGACGCGCGTCCTGTTCGAGGGCGCCGCGCTGCAGGTCACGCCGCTGATCAACAAGCGCGGCACGATCGTCACGTTAGACATCCAGTCCCGGTTGAGCCGCCGACAAGCGGAGAGCAACAGCGCCCCCACGACGCCGGCAGGTTCGGCCCGGGACGCGGCGGCGGCCATCGACTTGCCACGGTTGGCGATCGCGCAACTCGCAACCACCATTCGCGCACCCGTGGAGACCACAATGTTGGTCGGCGGCATGGACCTTGCCGGAGAGCCCGCCGCTGGCGACAGGGGTTTGTACTTGTTCGTCAGCGTGAGCGTACAGGAACTACGCGACGACGATCAGGCCTCGCCCGCTGCCAGTGAGCCCGCCAGCACAAAGTAGGAAATCGGAATCTACCTGCGGAGCGGTTGACCTGGGTCAGCCGCTCCGCTTTTTTTGTCGCCGGGCGGCGACGACTGGAGCGAAATTGTCAGAAGCAGCGGCCGTTCCGGCAGAATATTTGACAGCCTCGCAGGCTGGAAGTAACATCCCGTGGCCCGTTCTACAACGCCGCGAACATCCTCCTTTCGTTGACACTCACGAGGCTCCGTCATGGCAAAGAAAGCAGCTGCCGGGAACGCAAAGATCGTCAAAGTGAAGGATATGGGGAAGGAGATTCCCAAGGAGACCTGGTGGTCGAATCCCAAGAAGGCCGCCAAGGTCGGCTTCGAGCAGGAGTTGAAGGAGGACATGAAGGATTTCAAGGACGACAAGGAAGAGCTCGCCAAACTGAAAGTCCGCAAAGCGAAGTTCGAAGAACTGATGAGTTCCTTCGACGAAGGCCTCTCCGGGAAACTCAAGGCGATCGAGGCCGAAGCGAAGCTGGAAAAACTGCTGCCGAAGTGCCGCGAAGCGTTGGAAGTCGTCAAACGCTATCGCGACAAGGTCAAAGGCGTGGCGGGGAAGATTGGCAATCCGCAAAAGACTTCGATGGTCCTCAGCGGCGCTCTCGACAAGATCGCGCGGAGCCTGGAAAAGCAGATCGACATTCTGACGGACGCGCTATAATGCGAACGCGGTCAAGCTACTCGCGCGGCGCCGTGGCTTGCGTGACGCGTGGCCCTGGCTCGCGCGAGGCTTGAATCGCCAGCCATTGTTGATCGCGCGACCAGACGAGTTGGCATTCGACCGGCGCTCGATCTTTGCGATCGGCCCGCTCGTCAAGAACGTCTTCCAAAAGCGCATTGAACAGATTCGTCAGCACCATCCGTGCGCCGGGCCCGACGACGATTGGCGTCACCGACGGCGTGTGCAGTAGGATTTCCACGTCGGCGTCGCTCACGAACTCCGGCGGCGTCGATGGATTCGACGGCTCGGTGCTCGTAAAGGCGAACTCCAGGTAGTCGTCGGTCGAGCGGCTGGTGACCTGGGCGTCTTCCAGGCCGAGCGCTTCGCTGAACCGCTCGCGATGCCGCGACAGGAAATTGTCGGTGCGCTTCAGCGATTGTTCGACCTGCCGATCGATGTCGCGCGCGACCCGACCACGGTTATGTGCCGCCGAAATGCGATCGGCCTGCGGGCGCGATTCCTCGACGCGACGCGTGGCGATGTTCTTGGCGATGCGCCCCCGCAATCTCGGCAGCGACGTGGTGATACCCGCGGAGCGGCTGCGCGACGTAGCGGTAACTTCCGCGGGCAAGAACGTCACGCCATCGGGCGTGATGTTGATGCGCTTCGTGCCGACAAACGTCGTCGTGGAACGGCTATGAATCCAGACGGGGTGATGCGTGCCGACGGTGCGCGAATGTGCGACGCCTTGGACCTTCACCAAGAGCGCCCCGTTTTCTTCCGCCGGCGTGGCCACGATGGTCACGGTGCCGTCCACATCCGAGGTTCCACGAATCGGCGTGCCGAGAATCGTATCCCGCACCGGCACGGTGCGATCGATCTCCCGGGCGAAGCGGCGATTTAAATACGCGTTGCCGAGCCGGATGTGTACCGCGTCCGGCGTGGGAAACATGTCCGGGGCTAGGTCTTCGTCACCGCTGAACCAGCCCTGCACGCGCGGGGCGATCTGCGCGGCGACCGGTTGCCAAGATTTCACCGATGAAATTCCTTGCCGTTGCCACGCGGCCAGATAGATTCGATCCGCGTCACTCAATCGCGCGAGGGGCACTTCGACCAAGCGGCCGTTCGCTTTCTTTAGCGTGGCAGTCTTCTCACTCGCTCCGACGAGCCCGGCCTGCGTTTGGAAGCGGCCCGTGTTGTCACTCCAGCGGCGGATCTCGCCCGAAACCAGGTTCTTGCTCCCGGCATTGAAGAGGGCCTTCATGGCGCCCTTCGCGGCGTTAGGAACGTCGGCGGTGGTTGCCGGCTCCGCGGCGAACAGCACGACCGAGCCTGGCTGCCCAACAACCAGTGCGGATGCGAACAAGCCAATCAACATGTTGATGCGAGGGATCATAGCGGTAGCGCGCGGGGAAAGGGTTCACGACAGGGTTCCAGAAGCCCTTTCCGATAAGCTACGCAACTCCCGGGCCGTTCACGGACGAGTGTGGAACGGCTCGAGCAATTCGTCGCGGTCGTTTGCCCTGGCGCCGTCGATCGTCATCAATAGCACGAGCCGGTCGCGGGGCGTGTCCGCGCGGAGGCGCCACACTTTGCCGTCGAGAAAGATCACATGGAAGCTGTCGTCGAACGTGCCAAGCTGCGGCACGTTCGACGTTAGTTCTCGATAGTCGAGGTCGCGCGGTTGCATCCAATGAATGCCGGAATTGCGGACTTCGATGGCGCAGATTAGATCGGCCAGGTCGTCGCGGAGTGTCAAAGCCTCACTTCGCTCCGAATCGAAAGCCGCGCCGGGGCCGACGATGCCGAGTACGTTGGTGGTAAGCTCCTGCCCCGCTTGGGGCGCGTCGTCCCAGCAATACCTGCGGCTGCGTCGCTTCCCGAGCAGTTGATTGCGCGGCGAATCCCAGGCTTGCCGGTAGTCGTAGTCGGTTTCGTTGTAGTCAATCAGCGGCGCGAGTTGCATTCGCCAACTGTGGGATGGCCGTCTGGTGGTCGCGGGCGTGACGGCCCGAGGGAATTCGCCCGACGTGCTTTCCAGAGTGCGCAGCCCCGACGCGATCACTTTCATGTGCGCCCGGGACTGAGTTCGAAGATGCGACGTCTGCCGAAAACGCACGAACAAGGCCGCGACCGCCGCACAGGCGACGAGCAACAATAGCTCGCGTAGCGTAAATTTCGGCCATGATCGTTTGGTGAAGAAGTTCGTCACGGAAGTGCGTCGCGCAGTTGTGCTCAGGGAGCCTCAATACATTCTACCGCTTATGTCGCGCGCAACAAAAACGGCCGCCGGGTCTTCACTGAGGCGGGAAAGCGTATCCGCTCCCGTTCAGCGTAGCCCGACGGCCGTTGAAGTTAGTTCGTATCGCGGCCGAACCGCCTCAAGCCCGTCCGCCCTAGAATCGATATTCCGCCCCGACGTTGAAGCCTTGCGCCCAGAAGTCGGAGTCGTTCATCGTGAAGGCCGGACGTGCCGCGCCGACCAAGGTTCCCGGCGGGAACTGGCTTGGGTTCAGACCCAAGTCGATCTGATCGCCAGGACGCACCACGTTGCTCCAGTAGATGAACGTGTAGCCGACGAGGGCCCGCAACCGCGGCGTGACGTTGTAGCCGATGTTGAGGCTGGCTTCCGGCACGATCGAGAAATCGTCGCTCTCGTAGGTGCCGATGTTCGTCGCTTGCGTCAACAAGCCGCCAGGATTCGTTGTCGTCGGTCCGTTCGGCACCATCGTGGTCGTGCTGCCGTTGATCGAGACGCTGTTGTGGACATTGCCCACGGCAGTCTTGCCGAGCACGTCCAAGGTCCAGCGACCGCGGCGCCATTGGGCCATCATGCCTAAATCGGCGCCATGAAATTCGCTGTCGGTTTGGAAGTTGTCCTGCACGTCAAACGTCGTGCCGAGCGGAATCACGCCGCCGGTGTTGGTCGACACCAGCATTTCATTGATCATGACCCCTTCGTCCAACCGCAGGTAGCGGTAGCCGGCCAACCAGTCGAGACGATAGCCGCCTCGAACCATTTTTTCGCAGCAGTCGCCGGCCGGCAGGCACCATTCGCGCTGGCAGTAGTTCTTCACGAACCGCAGGCCACCGGATTGGAAATCGCTGTCGGCGTTCACATGGACGCTACCGTTCACGACGCCCGGGTAACAGACCAACTCCGAATCCTGCAGCCCGGTTTGAACATTGAAGAACGGGCGATTCAGCGTTCCGCCCGGCGGGCAGAAGGCGTCATAGCTGTCGGTCTTAGTGTCGAGCTGGAAATACTCGGCTTCAATGCCCGAGCACATGCAGCAATCGAACCAGTACCCGGCGCGGAAGCGATATCCCGAGCGGTCTTCGTTGTTGACATCGTTGTCACCGAACAAGATCGTCGTGCCCGGCTGGCCGAGTACGCCGGCTTGCGAGATCGGCGTGGTGTCGGGGCTCGAGGTCACAAGCGGCGGCAAAGGACTGCCCTTCGTCCACCAGAGCAAGTAGTCGGCGCGGACCCAGAAGATGCCCGAAGGGCCACGATTGCAGCCGCAATTGTTGCTGCCTTTGCCGCACTGATTGCACGACGCGCCATGCGAATGCGTGTGACCATGCGCGTCACTCTCCATCATCCGAGCAGGAGGCTCGGTCGCCGTGGGAGCAGTGTCACTTTCCGGCATGGGCGCCACGTCTGTCGGCGCAGGGGCCGGATCGCCTTGCAGGCTGGTCGGAATCACTTGCGCCGCCCGTTCGAGTGGGTAGGACGAGGGACTCGGCGGCAACTGTTTGACGAATTCGTCGTACTGCTGCACGAGCGCCGTTTGGCGGACTTGATGCTGCGATTGTCCTGGAACGGACTGGTAGTGCGCGTGCTGCGCCACAGGTTGCTGCGGCGGCATCGCGGCTGTCGCAGGGACTACGCCCGCTTGCTGCGCCGCAGGCTGGACCGGCCCGGCAACAGGTCCAGCCGCAGGGCGAAACGTCACGGTGGCTTGTCCGACGTATGGCGAGCCAACGGCGGCGGAAGTGGGAATCGGGGCGGGGTTTTGCGGGGCGACAAACGGTTGCGGCACTTGCGCGAGCGCCGGCGACGCCATGCCACAGGCGAGGGCCATACTCGCCCTCCGCAGCCATGCGGTGAATGGGGTGGACATGTTCAAAACCTCGCTGTGGGTCGTTGGGTCCTGACGAAAGAAAC
>JALHLM010000335.1 GCA_022844585.1 Pirellulales bacterium
CTTGAATGCGCTCCGGGCGCTGACGCTTCCGGCTCGAATCTGTGTACATCGGAGGTGCTAAACCACGCCCCCCATCGCCGGATCGCTGATCGACCATCGCCCCGTTTCCACACGGCCAGCAAAGCGCTGTTGATAAATCGCATCGCCCGCAATCGTCATGGTGAAGTCGTACCAGCCGTGATCGTGCCCCGCTTCCACGACCAACGTGTCCGACTGCCCTGGCCCCAACGCTCGCTGTCCGTTGGCGCGCCGATACGTAGTATCAGCGATCTTGAACTGTAATTTGCGCACGCGGTCGCGATTGCTCACATGAATCGCCACGTGCCCGTTCGCCGCATCCACGACACTGGCAATCGGCAGGCGTTCCACGCGCACCTCGGCCTGCGGATCCAGCGCGGAGCCAAGGAACTCCCGGAAAAACCCGTTCGGCCCATGCACGGCGAAGTGATACTTCCCGCCCGGGAAATCCGCCACGTTCCAAGCATCACTCACGCGGTCGCCGGCCGACACTGCGTAGTTGCGCACCGCCATTTCGCCATTCGCGCTCCGCGCGAAGACAATAAACGGCGAGCCAGCCGACGCGTCCCCGAATTGCTGTTTGCCCGCGGTGAACTGAATCACGAACTGACTGCGATCCTCCGACAATCGCCCGTCGACCGCAAGCTCGTACGGCAACGGGCTCGATTTCCTCACGCCAACTTCTTGTCGCGGCATGAACGGAGAACTCGCCGCGTCTTTACGCAGTTCTTCCACTTGCTCGGCGTTCAAGGCCCGAAAGCCGGCCGGCAACTGCTTGAACTTCGCCCGATGAATCCCTTCCACGACTTCATCGCGATCGAGCCGCAACGCGTCAGGCGTTTTGTCGCCCGAGAACGGCTGGAACGACGAAGTCAAATCGCCGCACACCGCGCGTCGCCACGCGCTGATGTTCTCTTCCTTGATAGGCTTGCCCGTCTTGTGCGTGAGGAAACGTTCCAGGAACTGTAACGGGGACGTATGGTCGAACACTTGTGAACAAACGCAACCGCCGCGGCTCCACGGCGACGCGATCACCAGTGGCACGCGATAACCCAGCCCAATCGAACTTTCGCGCGAATCGGCCGGCGCCTTGTGCTTCAACTCCTGCTCCAACTCGACGTACTCGACGCTGGCGTCGATGTCGGCCGACACGCGCCCAGTTTCCGGCTGCTTCGGGTTCGGCGCGGTGAACGGCGGCACGTGATCGAAGTACCCGTCGTTCTCGTCGTAGGTCAACAAGAAGATCGTCTTCTTCCAGACCTCGGGATTCTCCGTGAGAATATTCAGCGCCTCGGCGATATACCACGCGCCGTACCACGCGGACCCGGGATGATCGGAAAACGCTTCCGGCGCCACCAGCCACGACACCGTCGGCAACTTGCCATGGTTCACGTCTTGCCGGAATTGATGCAACACGTCCCCTTTCGGCACGCTCACGGTTCGCTCGACGCCCCCATCCATGTACTTCAATTCCACCAGCGAATGATAGTCAGGATCGCCCGTATTCGTGGTGAACGCCTTCTGATGCAGGTTCTTCTCTCGCTGCGTGAGTTTGTCCCAGTTCTCCTGCGTGTAAACCGGCAACTCGCGTTCAATCTCCACCAGGAACGATTGCATGCGTTCCAACCGTCGACGCTCGCGCACCAGTTGCACAGCCCCCGCGTCTTTCAGCTTGGCCTCCAGCTCCGCGATCTCTTTGGGCAACGCGGCGGCGCGCTCGCGCACCCACTTGCGCCGACTCTCCAGGAACCGCACCTGATACTGCGTGAAGAACTCGATCGAGTTATCCGTGAAGTTGCCCAACCACGCGTCCGCCTCGCCCTGCAGTCCGGAACCCACGCTCAATTCGTTCTGATAGATCCGCCACGAAACGCCCGCGTCTTCCAGTCGCTCCGGAAACGTCGTCCAAGAAACCTCTGAGCCGTAGTCGGCTTCCGAGTTAAACAGCTTGGGATACGAATCCGCGCGTTGTTCCGGCCGCACCGTGCCGCTCCATAGATACAGCCGGTTCGGCGTCGTGCCGGTGAGCGACGAACAGAAATGCTGATCACAGATCGTGAATGCGTCCGCCAGATCGTAGTAGAACGGAATGTCCTCGCGATCGTAGTAGCCCATCGTCAGTGGCATCGCGGCGTACTCCGCGTGTCCGGACGCCTTGGCCTGCAACCATCGGTCGTATTTCCCGCCGTTCCGCGCGTCGACCTGATCCGTCCACGAATGCGGCAACGAACCCATCCACGTCGCGTTCGTATCCTTGATGTTCAACCGGAACGGCGCATACGTTTCGCCCTGATCGTTCGTTTGCGCCCAGACCGGATTGCCGTTAGAAAGCGTCATCACCCGCGGATCATTGAATCCGCGCACGCCGCGCAACGTACCGTAGGCGTGATCGAACGAACGATTCTCCTGCATCAAAATCACGACGTGTTCGGCGTCGAGAAACGTGCTGCCTGGCTCGGGGTCGATCGCAAACGCCCGCTGAATCGACGCCGGCAACGCCCCCGTCAGCCCGGCGGCCCCGGACAGCAACGCGGCATGCTTGAAAAAATCACGACGTGACTGAACGCCCATGGCGCAGGTGCTCCATCAGTGGGGGATTGCGAGGCGGGAGGGCGCAAGGCGGGCAACGACTCCACTCTAACCCAGGTCCATGACCTCGGCATGAGGGTGCCGCGAAAAATTCATCAAAGTTCGCTGGCAGACCAGCAGACCTAAGCTTCCCGCCGGCCGGCATTGGCATGAGATCGGCGACGCATTCGTACGTCCTCTGTAGCCGAGGTCACAACAGAAGAGCCCCTTGTACCTCGATGGAATGATTGGATAGCGCCCTATTTGCTGACCAACGGGACGAAGCGGCAATCGCATAGTGCGCGCGAGCTTGGACCTTCGGCCGTTTTGCGCCAGGCTTGGAGGATTTGTCTTTCGCTGTCGCCGACTGGGGCCACGAGGATTCCGTCCGGGGCCAGTTGATCCCATAGCACCGTGGGGAATTCCTGCGCGGCGGCGGTGATGATGATTCGGTCGAACGGCGCGGCGTCGGGCCAGCCGAGCGAGCCGTCGCCGATGTGGAAATGCACGTTTGACGCGCCGCATCGCGCCAACGCCTGTTGCGCTTGGTGCGAGAGTTCTGAATGGCGTTCGATGGTGAACACTTCGGCCGCTAAGCGCGACAATATGGCCGCCTGGTAGCCGCTGCCGGTGCCGATCTCGAGGACGCGCTCGCTGCCGGTTAGTTCCAGGGCTTCGGTCATCAAGGCCACGATGTAGGGCTGGCTGATGGTTTGCCCGCAGTCGATCGCGAGCGCGCGGTCTTCGTAGGCCCAATCCGCCGTTTCCGCGTTGACAAATCGTTCACGCGGAACGCTGCCCATCACCGCCAGGACGCGCGCATCGTGGATGCCTTGGATGCGCAAATGCCGTGTCAGATCACGGCGACGCAAATCTTGAACGCTAGTTGGCACGCCATCGGTCATGGCGCTATTCTACGCGATGTGCGATTCACGCGGAAACTGTGCGAAAGCGGCGCATCAATGCTGCGCCGGCAAACATCGACAAACCCAGTAGTGCAACGCTCGACGTGTTCGGCAATGAAGGCGCGGCTCAACGCCAATTTAGTCGTCGCCGATCGGAAACACCATATTCGGCGTGGCAATTTCACGGAGGTGATTCGCCAATGCTTCGGCCGCCCCGATGGGGCTACCAAAATCAGTTGCCGTCGTTTCCAGGGGTTTCGCTTCGCTCTACCCCTGGCTACTCACGGTCGCCCCTTTGGGGCTTCGATTCCCTAGCCGTGCAAGCATCGTTTGGCGATGCGCTAGTCAAGAATGCTTTGGCGATGCGTTAGAAAAGTATCGTTTGGCGATGCGCTAGAGCCGGATTACCGAGGAGGCCCAGGTGAGGCCGCCACCGAAGGCGATGGTGATGATGTGATCGCCGGCGTGGATGAGGCCGGCGCGGCGGGCTTCGTCGAGCGCGATCGGGACGCTGGCGGCGGACGTGTTGCCGTAGCGGTCGAGGTTGACGAAGAATTTTTCGAGCGGCATTTCCAGCTTCCGGACGGCCGCTTCGATGATGCGTTGGTTTACCTGGTGCGGGATGACCAGCGCTACTTCGTCGCGCTGCAGCCCGCAGGCCGTGAGCGCCTCTTCGACCAGTTCGACGAAGATCTTGGTGGCGAACTTGAACACACGTTTGCCGTCCATGTGCAACGTGTGCAGCTGACGGGCGACCGTATCCGGGCTGGCCGGTTGGCGCGAGCCGCCGGCGGGGATGAGCATGGATTGCGTTTCTTCGCCCTCCGAGCGCATCGAAGTGTGCAGCACTCCAGAGCCGTTTTCGCGCGCGGTCAGCACCGCGGCGCCGGCGCCGTCGCCGAACAGGATGCAGGTGGCGCGATCCTGATAGTTGACCAGGCGCGACAATGTTTCCGCGCCGATCACCAGGATGTTCTTGTACATGCCGGAAGTAATCAATCCGGCGGCGACGTTTACGGCGTAGACGAACCCAGAGCAGGCCGCTTCCAGGTCGAATCCGCCGGCGCGTTTCGCGCCGATGGCGTGTTGCACCAGGCAGGCCGTTGCGGGGAAAACATAGTCCGGCGTGATCGTGGCGACGATAATCAGCTCGATTTCGGCCGGGTTGATGCCCGCGTCTTCGCAGGCGCGGCGAGCGGCGATGATGGCCATCGTGCTGGTCGATTCTTCCGGCCCGGCGATGCGGCGTTCTTGGATGCCGGTGCGCTCCATGATCCAGGCGTCGGTCGTATCGACCATCCGCTCCAACTCGGCGTTCGAGAGGATGCGCTCGGGCACGTAGGAACCGGTGCCCGCGATCGCCGCCCTGCGAATTGGTGTCATGATGCCTTGAGCCTGGCCGGTTCCGCGCGATTCAGTCCCCAGGGGGCCGTCCGCGGTCGCCTGGGAGGGGGTTGAGCGTCCCCTCGTAGCGACGGTAGCGATTCTGCCGTGTATCACGATTATTCGTCGTTCGCGGCCGGCGATCTTAACTTAGATCGGCGATCGCGAATAGGACAAAGTGACACGTTGGGAAGGCTGCGCAAAGCCTGCGGGTTGCCCGCGAAACACGCGAAACACGCAAAAGGGGCCCTAGTCAAAGGGACGTTTTGGCTGAGAGATTCCAAGCGAACTTACATCTTTCAACAAACATCGACGCAACGTGCATGTGGGGAACTAGTTCGGAATTCCGCCGACTCCCCATTCTTTTGCGTTTTTCGCGTGTTTCGCGGGCCGCTCGGTATGGCGCGGGTTTGCTCGTCGGCAATTTGAGGGGTAGGGTTGGGTGGCGGTCCGCGCAGACGGTACGGCGGCTGCTGACCCGGGACGGTCGTGGGGCAATCGGGCGCCGCGCCGCGCAGGGTCAGTTTTGAAACCTAGCAGGAGAAGGCAGAATGACCACGGTTCTCGACCAGCCGTCCACCAGTGCGGAGAGCAGCCAGGCGTTCGATCGCCGCAGCCACGACGTAACCGCCGGCTACCGGGGCGCCGAACGGCGCCAATTCTCCGACAGCCGCGATGATTTGACGCCGGACGCCGCGGAGTTGGCCCAGGCTATCGACGATTACAAACTCCGCCATCGCCGCCGCTTCATCAATTTCGAGGAGATGTTGCACGTGGTGCAATCGCTCGGCTATCGCAAATAGCGCCGAGCGAGATGAAGGAATATGAATAGCGAGGCCCGCCGATCATTGGCGGGCCTCGTTTTGCTTGCTAGTGGTTCGACGCGAAGCATGTGGCTCGGCCGCCCCGTTGGGGCTACCGGGATCCTTTGCGGTCGTTTCCAGGGGTTTCGCTTCGCTCCACCCCTGGCTACTGACGGTCGCCCCGTTGGGGCTCGAATTCAGTCACGTTAGTGCAGGTTGCGGTATTCTTGGCTGCCGAGGAGGCCGGCTTGGATTGATTCTTGCGATTGGCCGTTCTTCATTTGGTTGAGCCAGTACTGCACGCCGCCTTGTTCCGGGGCGCGGGTGAGGTAATCGAAGTACCAATCGGAGATCATGTCCGAGCGGTATTCGTCGCTGTAGACGAAGCCCAGGACAATGGTCTGCAGATTGACTCCGGCCTGGTGCAAGCGATTGACGTGGTAGTCGATCTCGCTTTGTCCCGCGCCGCGACCAAGGATGTTCTGGTACATGGCTCCAACCCAGGCCTGATCGGTGCCGCCCGCGGTCTGGTAGTACTCGGGCGAGCCGATGATGCCAGACTGGACGCGCTCGGGGCCGTTGAAGCGGTCCCAGATGCCGAGCCAGAATTCCAGGCCCCCGGCGTCCGGGGCGCGGCCGAGGTATTCGTCGTAGAGGTCGGCGATCATGTCGGCCTTGCGCTCGCGACCTTCGAGCAGGTCTTCGGCGACATCACGATGCGAGGCCTGGCCGGTGCTCAACTCGGCGGCGTTGCGATTCGCTTCGAAGGAGGACGGATCACGTCCGAGGATTTCATCGTAGACGGCGTCGAGCCAACCGGCGTTCGGCCCGGCGCCCGGGGCCGCGGCTTGCGCGACGAGACCGGCGTTGTTGACCGCGCCGGCCGGAGCGCCGATCACGACGCCCAGGGCCCCCAGGTTCGGCGGCACTGGCGTCGACGACAGCAGCAACGACTTAGGCGGATTGATCAGGCCGCGTTCGCCGAAGTTGTTGTTCACGCCATTGAAATTGGCGGGCAGAACGATGTTCGAGAAGACGTCGTTCGCGGTCGTGCCGCCGGGGGTGCCGATGGTGTCCTTGCCATCGAGGAAACCGTTCGGTTGCGTCTCGATGATCGAGTACGTGCCGGCCGGCAGGTTGGTGACCTGGTAGAAGCCGTTGACGGCCGTCAGGGTCTGGCGGT
>JALHLM010000336.1:0-1111 GCA_022844585.1 Pirellulales bacterium
CCAGCAACCGGCGTTGCCCTTCGGCGTAGATCGTATCGAACGCCAGCGACGACTTGCCCGAGCCGCTCATACCGGTGACGACGATCAACTTGTCGCGCGGCAGCTCCACGTCGATGTTGCGCAGGTTGTTTTCGCGGGCGCCTTGGACCTGGATTGTCGTTCGCATGGCGTCGATTCACCGTCGAGATGCACATCGCGTAGCACAAAGAAACACAGAACCGACAGATCGAACGTGTCGAAATAACGACAGTTCATTTCTCCAAATAGTATGCCGGCTCTTCCACTCGCTCCAGGCTGCGCTTCGTCAATTTAAACGGCGCGGAGAGTTTCTGCAGCCGCCCTTTTTGTTCCAGCCACTCGCAGGCGGATTCCAGATGCCACGGGTACAACTGCGAAAACGCAAAGTGCTCGCTGATCTCGGATAGCGGAATGACGCGATTCTCTTTTTTCAGAAACGCAAGCAGCGGTTTGAGGTGAGCCTTGTAATGCCGGTCAAGGTAGCCGTCGATGGCATCGAGCGCAGTTGCGATGACGCGCCGATTCTTGCGCTTGGCCAGTACGTCCAAGTAGATCGTTTGGAATAGCTCGGGATCGCCTTCCATGGCGCGATAGATGACGTCCTGTTCCCAGACCTTCCCTTGGCGAATGATCTCCGTGTACGCCACGCTGTGCGCCGCCCCGAGCGTTTCTTGGGCGGCGAGTTCCAAGTCTTCCTTGATCTCCAGGCGCTTCCTCGCATGCCGCTGGGCGTGGATCGTCCAGGTGGAGAAAGTCAGCAGTTCCCGTTCCTGATCCTTCGTGGCGACGCTGTTCGCCGTCGTGAACCAGCCGTCGATCGACGGATCCTGGCTGTACACGACGCGCCGCTCGGCGAAGAAGTTGCACGAGAACGCCGTACGCGACGCTCCTTCGACCATCTGCTTGAAACGGCTGCGCGGGATGAGTTCGGCATGAATATTAACGCCGTTCTCGACCAAAATTCGAAAAATCCGTTCGTCCTCGCCGTCGCTGCGCAAGCGTCGGCTAACGCCGTCGGCTTCGATAATCCAGAGCGAGATCGACTCGCGGCTCCAAATGGTGTCCGTCGCAATACGCCCGACCAGCACCGCGG
>JALHLM010000336.1:1121-6856 GCA_022844585.1 Pirellulales bacterium
GATCCGTTCGATGAACTGATCGAGAGCGGCCTGAAACCGCGCCACTTTCTCGGAATCGGCTTCGTGGGCCACCGGCATTCCCTCACATGATCCGCTTTAGCGGACAGTAGCGTCGCTTGGATTCACAACGGGCGACCGCGCCAGATCCTATTCACCAGCGCAGTTGCACTTTCCGAGCGCGCATTCTATCGCTGAGCGATGCACACAAGCAAGCGAATCCGAGGCCGGGATTATTGGCGTGTCATCGTGCATGGACGTCGCGGAGAATCGCGACCGCTGAGAAGGACACAATCCAATGCGGCGCGGCCAACAAACAAAACCGCTGACCCAGCATTAGCTGGGGCAGCGGCTAGGAAAGCACGTGCACAACTACCTGGTACTCGCGAGCCGGCGGGCGCGCTTCGGGGCTGGGGTTTCCAGCGAGCTGAATAGCGCATCGAAGACGTGAACGGCGGCGAGTTGCTGGGCCTTCGACGCTCTTGCTGGTTGTTCGTCGAGTGCTGGCATCGTTTGGCCCACGACGGCCGGCGGGTCGGCGATGCCTTGCGGGTCGCTGTTGCCGAGGCCGAGGTTTACGGCAACTGACGCCGCTTGGCTGCCGGACGTGCGGGAGGTTGCGCCGGCGTAGGCGAAGACCTGGTCCGTCGTGTTGTCGACGATCCACAACGTGCTCGGGCTGGCCGGATCGAGCGTGATGCCGGTGGGGCTCGTGTTGCGGCTGTCGATCGTCCAACTGCCTTGCAGCATGCCCGTCATGCTGTAGCGGAACACCTTGTCGGTGGCGGCGCTGTTGACGGTCCAGATGTTCGTGCCGTTGGTGACCAGGTCGGTGGCGTTGCCGTTCTGATTGTTGAGATTGAAGTTGCTGGCCGCGCTCTGACTGCCGGAAAGTCGCGAGGCCGCGCCGGTGTATTTGTAGACCCGGTCGGTGGAACTATCGACGATCCAGACGTCGGTCCCGTTGGTCGTGATCCCGGTCGGCGCGGACAACCCATTCGCCGTCCAAGAACCGAGCAGCCCGCCGGCATTGTTGTAGACGTAGACCTTCTTGTTGGCGTCGATCACCCAGACCTTGTCGCCGGCCACATTCGACGCCGCCCCGCGCGGGTTCGAGTTCGCACCGGTCAACGCGTAGTTGTCGGTACGGTTGCTGGCCGCGTCATATTCGTGCGTGTTGTCGGCGGTGCCGTCGACGACGAAGAACTTCGTCGGGGCTGGCGGAGCGATCTTGTTGAAGAAAATGCCGTTGCCGGAGCGCGTCAGGGCGTCGCTGGTCGGTAGTGATACGCTTCCTTGAAAAAGACCCGTGACATACACATTGCCCAAGCTGTCTTCGTCAACACTAAACGCCTGGGTGTCCCCAGGGCCGGAGAACCGACGCACGGAAGTGAAGTTGCCATTCGTGTCAAGTCTCAGCATAGCGCCATCATTGTCATCGACGCTCGTCAAACTCGCTGTTCCGATCCCTGGATCGAAGTCGGCGCTGCCGCTGAAATGCATGGCGAGCATTGGCGCGCCTTGCGCATCGAGCCGCAAGTTGTGCACGTAAGCTTCACCTGGACCGCCGGCGACTGTTTCCGCCCAAAGTACATTGCCACCGGAATCCCACTTGGAGATGTATCCATCCGAACCGCCCTCGCTCAACGGTGTCGGCCCGTCGCCGATCGTCACACTTCCGTCGAAATCTCCGGCAACGTAAGTGTTGCCGAATTCGTCGGTCGCGACGCGGGCGGCCCCATTGGACTCGCCGCTCATTTGTCTGACCCAAAGGGACTCGCCGGTCAACTCGTCAAGCTTCGCGAAATAGGTGTTGGTAGTCCCGGACGCCGGTACGGTGAGCGGCAGGGGATTCGTCGGTGAGCCAAAGTCAACGGTTCCCCGGAAGTGGCCGACGGCATAGACGCTGCCGTCATGCCCGAGCGCAACTCGATGGCCCGAATCGTACAGGTCTGCGCCGAATTGCCGAGCCCAGACGAAGTCGCCCTGTGAATTGAGTTTCCAGACGTAGCCATCTTGCAATCCAGCGCTGCCTGCGGCGGTAAGTTCATGTGCCGTTCCGATCGCCGGATCGAAATCAACCGTGCCGGTGAACATGCCGGTGACGTAAACATCGCCCGCATCGCTTACGGCAAGGCCAAGGCCCTGCTCCAGGCCTGTGCCGCCGAGGCTCTTCGCCCACTGGAACGCTCCTGTCGCGCCGTCTGCTTTGGCGACGAACGCATCGTAGTGGCCTTGTGTGGATAGAGTTGTTGACCCGAATTGAGTGGCGGTGGAATTCGAATGTCCCGCGATGTAGACGTTGCCGGCCCCGTCGAATTCCAGCGCTCTGCTGAATTCTCCCCAGCTCCCGTTGCCGGCGAAGGTATTCGCCCAGACCAGGCCGCGCTGGGGCGTGTACTTGGCGATGTAGCCGTATTGCACGTTGACTGGCGTGGTCACCTGGTTCGTGGCGGGACCCGGATCGAAATCGATGGCTCCTGTGAACGAACCAGTGACATATAGATTGTCATCCGGACCGACGGTGACGGTGGATTCCGCGGTCAGTGAGCCTGCCCCGCCCAACCCGAACGCCCAGCCGGGATCAGCGGTCATGAGTTCGCGACGTTCGAGGGATTCGAGGGCGAAGCGGCGATTGTTTCGTGTAAGGTTCATGGCTTTCCTTTGCGATTTAGTGATGTGCGATAGTGGTTGAGGGAATGAAATCGTGCGAAAGGCCTAGAAAGGGCGTCGCTTCCGGCACCAAGCGCTATTCCGTCGGCGCGCACTGCGATCGCAAAGCGCCCATCAAGCGCGCGTTCTAGGAAATCAATGAGCCGCGAAGCAGCTTAATCCGATTTAGCTGGCTCGAGCGGCCGGCATATCCACCGTTCCAGAAATGGCGTGGCAAGTGTCATTTCGCGGACGTCCATGTCGAGTACTTCAGCGATCTCGTGGAGTTGCACTTCGTATTCACGCAACAGGCCGCGGCCTGCGTGAGCATCTAGAAAGTGCTGATAGGGATCACACTGCCGAACGACCTCCAAAGCCTCTTCAGAGTCGCCAGACATTGACAGTGCCAACGCCAACTCCAATTTCGGCGGAAAGGCGCCGTTAAGTGTGTCGTTCTTCAAGATGTCCACGGCACCAGAGGCGTCTCCCTTTCGCAACTTGAGTAGCCCGGACAAATAGTCGACGTGGGACACTTCATCGTAGTGAAGTTGGGCGAGCTCGATGTTGCGGCGAGTGCGGACAGGACACGTGAGGAAGTGATAAGCCATTAACTCCGGATAGTAGTATAGGCGAACATTGCGGGGCGGGAGTGTTTGAGTTTCCTCAATGATGATGTTGTAGATTAGGTCAGCCGCTTTGCTATCGCCGCCAACGTGCTCGAAGGCAGCGAAAGCCATTAGTGCGCCAAGTAAATGACGATGTGCCGTCGGTTGCGGTGGGTCAAATCCGTATGCCAAGCGCCGCCACAACGCGATCTCTTCTTGATAAGTGTCGCGGGCTAATTCACGATCCCCCGCCAGCTCAATCGCTTCTTCGCAGGTTTCGTAGCCACGCGAGATGTACCAAATTGTGCCAGAGCTAGCATCGACTTGAGATGTTGTCCGATCACGAAGCGTGCGGCGCCATGCATCGAGAGCTCTAATTGCAGCCGACTTAGACTCGCTGACCCTGCCTTCCAGCATGTAAATCCAAGCAAGCCGGTCAAGTGATTCCGCATGCGTGTCGCTGGCTGCGGCTTCAGTTAGGGGAATTGCGCGAAGCACGATCGCCTCGCGCTCGGTCGCAGGTACCAAGTCGGCTTGCATTAGCAGCTTAGTTGCGGCTTGTTCGCCAACAAAATCATCGCGAGTCTTGTAGTAGCGTCGCTCTTGCGCATTCGTTGCCTTTGCCATCGTTGCGGCAGCTTGTTGCCGAGAATGGGGCTTTTCCAAGTCGGACAGCGCGCGGTAGAGCGTAAAAAAGGCGTTTGCGGACGCATCAGGATCCGCATCAAGGGCTGCGTCGCATCGACTTGCCACTTCCCGCATCATCGAGATCTTCTTATCATCCGTCATCGCGGCCCCTGTCAATGCGAGGGCGGTGGACACAGCTTCTTCACAAAGTAAGGCATTTGATGCTGGCAATCGCTTGTATTGTGGTAGGAGGGCCGCGAGCGCATTGGCCGTGGTGCGGTCTGTCGAGTTGGCCGAGTTGTAATTTTGGACAAGACGGTCATGCATCGGCAAAGCAATTCGCCGAATCAATTGTGGTTCACGTTCACACCGAATAATCAGCTGGTCGTAGATGTCTTTGGCTTCCGCTTCCAGTTGATCCGCTCTTGGCTCGTCGTCGCGACTGCGCTCGATTTCCGCAAGCGTCAGTTTGAGCACCGCCATCTTGACATCGACCGCCGGGTCGTCGGAGTCTTTGCGGATGGCTTGACAGAGTTCAAGTGCCTTGTTCATCAAGTCAACGCGCAATTGCTCGGTTCCCTGCACTTGCCGCAGCTCTCTCGTTCCGAGCGCGCCGATTGTCGAATCGATTGCCGACAACGCGTTGTCCAGGTGTCGCTGGGCCTGCGACTGACCTGCTTCCGCAGATTTCCGAAGTTCTGATTGCTTTGCGTATGCGGTAGCGAGAAGCGCGGTTGCGATGATTAGAGTCGTAAGCAAAGCGAAACCGCTAATCACGCAGGTCACCACAACACTCCGGTGCCGTCGCATGAGCTTAAATGTCTTTGCGGTCACCCCCGGCGCCCGCGCCACAATCGGCTTGTGCTCCACCCAGCGCCGCAAGTCCTCCGCCACTTCCCGTGCCGTCGCATACCGATCATCCGGATTCTTCTCCATCGCCTTCAGGATGATGGTTTCCAACTCCTCCGGAATCGACTTGTCGAGCTTGCGGGGCGCGGTTGGCTCGTCGAAGGCGATTTGGCGGAGTGTTTCTTCGCGGTTGTTACTCGGGAACGCAGCGCGGAGGGTGAGGAGTTCGTAGAGCGTGACGCCGAGGGAATAGATGTCGGTGCGGTGATCGACGGTGATGCGCTTTGCCAGGGCTTGTTCCGGGCTCATGTAGCGGAGCGTGCCGACCAGGTCGCCGGTCATCGTCATGCTGGCATCGCCTTGGTTGCGGGCGAGGCCGAAATCGGTGACCCAGAGTTTGCCGCGTTCGTCGAGCATCAGGTTCGACGGCTTGATATCGCGATGGACGATGCCCATCTGGTGCGCGTGGTCGAGCGCCTCGGCGGCCTGAATACCGATCTCGGCGATGCGGCGAAAGCGTTCCTTCGGCGTGATGCTGTTGACGGTGCTGAGCGCGGCCTGCAGGACAGGGGAGGTGTCGGAGGAAATGACGAATGATGAATGAGGAATGATGAATGGAGGAGATGCCGAAGGAGAGGAAACAGCAGCATCGAAGGCATCCGTTCGAGCTTCGTCATTCGGACTTGATTCGACATTCCGATTTCGAACTTCGACATTCCCCACCTGGCTCCTGCGCTTCGCTTCCACCACGTCGGCCAAGGTCACGCCTTCGATGAACCGCATCGCATAGAAATGAATACTCCGCTCGCAACCGATGCCATAGACCTCGACGATATTCGGATGATCCAAGTGCGCCGCGGCCATGGCTTCATTCTTGAATCGCTGCAAGTGCCGTGGATCAAGCACGGCCGCGAAGGGCAGAATCTTGAGCGCCACCCGGCGCGACAGCGAAATCTGTTCCGCCTCATAGACCACGCCCATCCCGCCACGGCCGACTTCGCGGAG
>JALHLM010000337.1 GCA_022844585.1 Pirellulales bacterium
GCCGTGCTTTTCGAGCTTTTCGCGCAGTGTATCGGCCGTGAACGGCTTAACCAGATAGTCGGAGACGCCGGCCTCGATGGCCTGCATCACGCGGGCTTTTTCCGCTTCGGTCGTGACCATGATGATCGGCACTTTGGCGTCCATGGCGCGAATCGCCTGGACCACTTCCAGGCCGCTCTTGCCAGGCATATTCCAATCGGTCAGCACGAGATCGAACTCGCCCGGCTTGAACATGGCGACCGCCTCGTTGCCGTCGGCGGCCTCGGTAGCGCCCGGGGCGCCCACGGCGAGCAGCGATCGAATGATGATCTTGCGCATGGTGCTGGAGTCGTCGGCAACCAGTACTCGCATCGGTGCTTCCTATGAAACAGAGTCAGAATCGGACACGACGAGCAACGGACAACTCGCCGGTAACAAGTGAATGGAACCGGGGGAACTCTAGGTCCTCAGGCAGGGATGTCAAATCGCCTTTGCGAGGTACACCCCAGCGGTTGATTAGGAATCGTTGAACGCCGATCTGCACGGTAGTTGATTCGCCCGCAGCGGGGCGACGGCGATTCGCCTCGTCCTAGTTTGACCGGTCGTAATTCCAGACCTAAATGTTGCGGTAGGTTCGATGCGCTTCTCCGAAGTTTGCAGGGGCAACTTTGGAGGTTAGCGCGCGGCGGGGACGTCCCGCTTCCCAGGCGGCTGTTTGGCCGAACGCCAGCCGGATCGCCGACCCATCGCTACGGCCAGGGAGAATTAATCGTCGTGTCTACCGCAATTCGAGAAACGCCCACGTCCACCTCGCGGCGGACCGAGCCGACCGGCAGCATGCAACTGGTCAGCTTTCGCTTGGCGCAAGAGGAATACGGCATTGAGATCACGCGCGTCCAGGAGATCATCCTGATGGGCGAGATCACGCGGGTGCCGCAAACGCCGGCCTACATCAAAGGCCTGATCAACCTGCGCAGCACGGTCATTCCGATCGTCGACTTGCGTCTGCGGTTCGCCTTGCCGCAGGAACCGTTCACGGACGAAACGCGGATCATGGTCGTGAACGTCAGCGGCAAGACGGTGGGTATCATCGTCGACGGTGTCAGCGAAGTGCTGCGGATTTCGCAGGAACAAGTCTCGCCGCCGCCCCCCACGGTCTCTGGACTCGGTCGCGAATACTTGACCGGGCTCGTGAAGCTGGAAAATCGCCTGCTGATTTTGCTCGATATCGAAAAGCTGCTGTCGCAAGAACAAACGCCGGAGGACAACACCGCGCCGGCCAACTGACGAGGGCCGCCGCCTCCGCGTCGCACTCCATCCATTCATTCCGATCACCGCGCCGCCTTCTGGGCGTCGTTCACCAGCCAGGGAGCATGAAGAGCAATGACCGCGACACAGAATCCGTCCGAAACCGTGAATTACGACGATGTCAATAGCCTGCGTTCGGCGCTGGCCGTGAAGTCGGCGATGACCGACAATTCGCCGATCAATACGATTCTGGCGGACCGCGATCTGAAGATCGTGTATATGAACGAAGCCAGCGAGCGGACGTTGAAGACGATCGAGCACCTGTTGCCGGTCCGGGCCAACGCGATCGTCGGACAAAGCATCGACATTTTCCACAAAAACCCGTCGTACCAGCGCAAATTGCTGGCGAACGACAAGAACTTGCCGCATCGCGCGACGATTGAGTTGGGCGAGGAAAAGCTCGATTTGCTGGTGAGCGCGATCTACAACGACAAGAACGAGTATCTCGGTCCGATGGTCACCTGGGAGGTGATTACCGAGAAACTGAAGTTGGAAGCCGCCAATCGTGACTACGCCGGCGTCTCGAACGCTGTGAGCAAGTCGATGGCGATGATCGAGTTCAAGATGGACGGCACGATCATCACCGCGAACGAAAACTTCTTGGCGGCAATGGGCTATTCGCTGGACGAAATCAAGGGCCAGCACCACAGCATGTTCGCTGACGCCGAGCATGCCCGCAGCAACGAGTACAAGGCGTTCTGGGCGAAGCTGAATCGCGGCGAATTTGACGAAGGCCAATACAAGCGGATCGCCAAGGGCGGCCGCGAGATCTGGATTCAGGCCTCGTACAACCCGATCCTGGACCAGAACGGGAAGCCGTGCAAGGTCGTCAAGTACGCGAGCGACATCACTGCCGAGCGACTGAAGAACGCCGATATCGCCGGGCAGATGGAAGCCATCAACAAGGTGATGGCGGTGATCGAGTTCAAGATGGACGGCACCATCGTCAACGCCAATGAGAACTTCTTGAAGACGGTCGGATATCGCCTGGAAGAGATCAAAGGCCAGCATCACAGCATGTTTGCCGACGCCGAGTTCGCCCGTAGCCAGGAGTATCGCGGCTTCTGGGCGAAGTTGAATCGCGGCGAGTTCGACCAAGGCCAATACAAGCGTGTTGGCAAGGGCGGTAAAGAGATCTGGATTCAGGCGTCTTACAACCCGATCCTCGATCTCAACAACAAGCCGTACAAGGTCGTGAAGTATGCGACCGACATTACACAGCAGGTCACCATGCAGAAGGACCTGCGCCGCCTGGTCGAACAGGTGATCGAGAGCGCTGGCCAATTCACGGAAGGCTCGCGATTGATCGCCGAGAGCTCGCAGACCCTGGCCCAAGGCGCGCAGACGCAGAGCTCGTCCGTCGAGGAAATGAGCGCCGCGGTCGAGCAGCTCGCCCGCAGCATCAACGCCGTGAAGGACAACTCGGGCGAGGCCGACAAGGTCGCCAACGAAACCAGCCAACTGGCTGAAGACGGCGGCGCGGCGGTGCAGAAATCGGTCCAGGCGATGGAGCTGATCAAGACCAGCAGCGAGCAGATCAGCGAGATCATTCAAGTGATCTCGGAAATCGCCAGCCAGACCAACTTGTTGGCCTTGAACGCGGCGATCGAAGCCGCCCGGGCCGGCGAACACGGACTTGGATTCGCGGTCGTTGCCGACGAAGTTCGCAAACTGGCCGAGCGATCGAGCGAAGCGGCGAAGGAGATTTCGTCGCTGATCAAGGAATCGACCAAACGCGTCGAAGAAGGCGCCTCGTTGAGCGCTCAGACCGGCGCCGCGTTGACGAAGATCATCCAAGGGGTCGACAAGACCGCGAAGAAGATCTCCGAAATCGCGACGGCGACCGTCGAGCAAGCGACCAATGCGAAGGAAGTCGCGGCGGCGATCCAGCAGATCGGCCAGGTCACCGAGCAAGTCGCGGCCGGCAGCGAAGAGTTGGCCTCGAGCAGCGAGGAACTCGGCGCCCAGGCTACGAGCCTGCGGGAGCTCGTGTCGCAGGTCAAGTTCGACAACTAAAGCTGTTCGTCGGACGGTTTGAAAAAGATCCAGCTGAACCGCCTGGCGGCTCGGCGCATTCACTCGTCCGCGGCGCTCGCTTCGACATCGAAGGCGAGCGCCGCAGGGCGGGGCGCAAGTTGAGGAGCAACGCATGCCGCCGGTCGCCGCGGAGCAGATCAACGATGCCGAGATGACGCGCTTTGTGGACTTGATCTACAAGGTCACGGGCATTCGCATCTCGACGCAGAAGAAGACGCTGCTGTCGAATCGCATTCGACGACGTTTGAAACAGACAGGCGTCGAGACGTTCGAAGCGTACTACCTCAAGCTCAAGCGGCTGCCGGCGAGCGACCTCGAATGGGATCGCTTTTTGGAAGAAGTCACCACGCACGAGACGTTCCTGTACCGCGATCAGGTGCAATGGGACTGGTTTCAAAGAGAGTTCCTGCCGGGCGTGATCGCCAGCCAGCGTGAGACGAAGGGGCCCAAGGCGCTGCGGATCTGGTCGGCGGCGTGCTCCACGGGCGATGAGGCGATGACCATCGCCACCTGCATCGCTTCAACGTTGCCGAACTTATCCGAATGGCGCGTGCAGATTGTCGGCACGGATATTGGCGTCGGCGCGTTGGAGCAAGCCAAGAAGGCCGTCTACAACGAACGGGCGATGCACCTGGTGCCGGAGATCTGCAAGAAGAAGTTCTTCACGCGACAACCGGACGGGACTTCGTGGCAAGCGAATCCGATCCTGACCGGCATGGTCAACTACCGACAACACAACTTGCTGGAACCGTTGAACGAGGCGCCGTTCGACCTGGTGTTCCTGAAGAACGTATTGATTTACTTCGACGACGTCTCCAAGAAAACCGCGGTCGGCCATATTCGCAAGCTCATTCGCCCCGGCGGCTTGCTGGTGGCCGGAGCGGCCGAGGGCGTGTCCGACTTGCTGCGTGAATTGCAGCGTTTGCAACCGTGGTTGTATCAGACCTCGGAAGGAAAGAACGCTCGATGAGCGAATCCATCGCTGCGGATGCCGACAGCCTGCTCGATAGCATGCTCGCCGACTTTCTCGACGAGTCATCGCAGCTCTTGTTGCGCTTGAACGAGAACCTGTTGCGCTTGGACGACTGGGTGCATGCCCTCGCCGATGGTGCGCCGGCCTCCTGCGATGAACAATTGATGAACGAGCTGTTTCGGGCGGCGCACAGTTTAAAGGGATTGTCGGCGATGCTGGGCCTCGCCGACATCAATGCCCTCACGCACAAGATCGAGAATGTCTTCGACGCGGCCCGCCGCGACGAGTTGCGATTCGAACCGCACACGGTTGAGCTCGTGTTCCAATCCGTAGACCGGCTATCCGCGATGGTTGAATACCTGAAAGACCCGACGCCGACACCGCCAGATTACAGTGAAGTCGCGGCCGAGATTCAGGACGTCCTCGAACGCTGCGGACGCTCGCTCGCGGCCGGCGACCAGGCGGACGTGGAAAAACATTTCGCGACCGAGAAACCGGCGGCTGTCGTTGCGGAAAAAGCGCCCCGCGTCGTGACGCCGCGGGGCGATTTGTTTGCCGAGATTCACGATGAAACCGACGTACCGGCGAAGTACCTTGGCATCTTCATTGACGAAACGGAGATGTCGCTCGACACGTTCGTCGAGCTGCTGATTCGGGACGACGGTCGGACCGATCGGTCCGGCACCGAGTCGTTGATGATCATCAGTCACCGGATCAAGGGATCGGCGGCCAGCATTGGTTTGAATCGCGCCGCCAAGCTCTCGCATTGTATGGAAGACCTGCTGCAGGAGCGGTTGGAACGGAACGCCGATTTAACGCCTCACATGGCCGACGTGCTGCTACGCTGTGGCGATGCACTGCGCCGCTATGTCGACGGACTGAAAGTCGGCGCTCCGGACACGACGCGCTTCAGCGAGGCCTACCAAGCGCTGCTGGCTCTGCAACTGGAAACGCCAGCCCCCACCACGAGCGCCGCCGCTCCCACGTTGGTCAAGACCGTCCGGATGTCGGAAGATGAGCGAGCGGAACTTCGCCGGGCCGGACTCGGCGCAGGCGACGGCGTGATCGGCCGCGTGCGCTTCCAAGCGGACTTTCCGCTCATCGGACTGAAGGCGCGGCTGGTCTACGAGCGGCTCGTGCAACTAGGCGAGATATTCTATTGCGAGCCGAGCGCCGAAGCGTTGGATGCGTTGGAGCAGATCGAGTACCTGAAATTCGGCGTGGCCACTGTGCAAGAGGCGCCGAATGTCGCGGCGCGGCTGAAGATTGTTGGCGTCGCCGAAGTCGAGGCGGAACCGCTGACCGTCAGCACCGCCACGACAGCGCCCGCGTCGCAAGTCGAAGCGCCGCGCGAGCGCGCCGCCACGGCCGATGAGTCGAAAACTCAGGAGAACCGGCCGGTCGAGACCTTGCGCGTCGATATCGAGCGACTCGACCAGTTGATGAATCTCGCCGGGCAGCTCGTCATTAACAAGGCGCGGTTCGCGCGGATCGGCCAGGGACTCAAACAAACCACGGGCAACAAGCGGCTGCGCAATCGGTTGGACGACGTGTTCGGCCAGTTGCAGCGCCTCGACGGCGCAATGGATCAAGACGAAGATCGCACGGCGCCCGTCAATCTGCCCTTGTTGCAGACGCAAGTGCGCTCGATTCAACGCGATCTCGGCGTGTTGCGCGGCGAGTTGGAACGACTCGCGTCGGCGCGGTCGTCCATCAACGATCTGTTCGAAGCGGTCCATCAGTTGGATCGTGTCGCCGAAGGCATTCAGCGCACCGTGATGGACACCCGCATGGTGCCCATCGGCCCGCTCTTTACGCGATTCCGGCGCGTGATCCGCGACATCACCCGTTCCAACGGCAAAGACGTCCGGCTGGAAATCCTGGGCGAGAAAACCGAGCTCGACAAGCGGATGATCGACGAGTTGGGCGATCCGCTGATTCACATGGTGCGGAACTCAGCCGACCATGGCATCGAACAGCCCGAGGCGCGCATCGCCGCCGGGAAGCCCGCCCAAGGCGTGATCACGCTGAACGCGTTTCACCGCGGCAACCGGATCGTGATTCAAGTCACCGACGACGGCAAGGGACTCGACCCGGAGCGCATCCGGCAGAAAGCCCTGGACCGCGGCTTGATCACGCCACCCGACGCCGAGCGGATGACGCCGCAACAGGTTTACAACTTAATCTGGGAACCAGGCTTCAGCACCGCGGAACAGGTGACGGAAATCTCCGGCCGCGGCATGGGCATGGACATTGTCAAAAGCAAGATCGAGGAGTTGAACGGCGCGGTCGACGTCGACAGCGTGCCCGGGCAGGGTGTGACGTTGACCATCAAACTCCCGTTGACGATGGCCATCTTGCCGAGCTTGATGGCCGAAGTTAACGACGGCATCTTCGCGCTGCCGATCGAATCGGTGGTAGAGATCGTGCGCATCGGCGCGGATAAAGTGAACACCGTACATGGCGTGCCCACCTCAACGGTCCGCGGGCGCGTGGTGTCCATCGTCCGGCTCGACGAGTTGTTCGAGTGGAACGGCTCAGGCGACCT
>JALHLM010000338.1 GCA_022844585.1 Pirellulales bacterium
TACGAACCATTGGTAGACTCGCGCCACCAAATTTAGCGATTTTCGTTTGGCTCGTTGCGAATACCGCGCTCGCCGTCGCCGCTTGGGGAATAAATCGAGGAAGTTGGCCGTCAGCGCTGCAAATCTTCTCTCTCGGGACGCAAGTTGCTCAGTTGGCGACGGCGGGATTCCTGGTATTCACGTCACAAAACCGGCTCGCAACGTTTGTGGCCGGCCTCGCGTTCGGTTTGTTCTACGGATTCCTTGTCGAGCATTTCGACATTTACTACGAATCGACTCTGCTGACGATCCTGCGATTTCGCCACGCGGCGATGGTCTACGGCATTGGCTTGCTCGCAGGCCGGCTTTGGATTTGTGAGGCGACGTTCCTGCCCATTTCGCAGTTACGTCAAGGCGTGTTTTCACTGAAAGCACTGTTTTTGGCTGTAGCTGTGGTAGGCGTGCTGCTATCGTTGAAGAGCGTATGCCTTGACAATCTGGAGTTTTTCCAGAAGCACGGCTTCCTGCCGAAGCTGCCATTCTACTGGCCAGTATCGATTTGCTTTGGAGTCGCAGCATCCATCGGAGTCGTGGTAACTCGTTCCCCGATGCGTGCCCGCTCGCGCGTGCTCGTTACAATCCTGGTGACTGCATTGCTGGGACTGTTGCCGCCTTTTTACTACCACCACACGGGCCGATACTCGGTGAATGTGTGTTGGTCAATTCAGATGATTGCGGCAGCTCTGGTCGCTTCGATCGCCTCATGGAGTTTTGGATGGGCGAGCAATCGTCCAGACAATACCTTGCCAGCTGCATCCAGCCCCGATTCCAAGCACAAGACGTTCGACGCAAATGTTAGCGAGCGACGCTAGCTTTTGCCGCTCGCGGTCGTCGCGGTCCGCGGGCGGATGCTTTGACGACCGGAACGCGGGCATCCAAGGCGCGCTGACGCCGCCGTCCCAGCAAAGTCAGAATTGCCGGCAACATAACCAACGACGTGAACATCGAAGTCGTCATGCCGAGCGTGAGTACGCGGCCGAGGCTCTGCAGGCCTTGATGTTCCGAGATCATCAGGCTGCCGAAGCCGACGATTTCTTGCAGGGACGACAGCAGCACGCTCACTGCTGTCGAATTCGACATCCGGTACGCGCCCGGCTGGCTGCGGTAGTCGTGAATGATATGGACCCCTTCGTCGATGCCGATTCCGAAGATCAGCGGCAACACGATCATGTTGGCCGGATTGAGCGGGACGCCGAGCCAGCCCATCAGGCCGAACATTTGTAACATGCCGACGGCCAGCGGCAGGAACGCCAAGAGCACGTCGCTGAAACGGCGGAAGTCGATAGCCAGCACGACGCACGAGGCGATGAAGGCGTAGAGCATGGCCGTCTGGTAGCTTTCCTTCATCTCGCGCGAGGCCTCGAAGGCCTGCAGCGGTTCGCCGGTGACTTCCGGATCGACCGATCGCAACTCCGCGACAAAGTTCTCCAACGTGGCGCGGTTCCAGATATCGCCGCGGCCGTAGACCTTGAGTAAGTGCATCCCTTGCGGGCTGCGAAAGCGCCGCACCAGGCTCTCCGGCAGATCGTCGAACGACGGCGCGGTCGCCGACGATGCGTCGCGCACCGTTTCGAGTCGCCGCAACCCCTCGGCCGCGAGCGTCTGCTGATAGCGCGTCATCCGCAGAAAATAATCTTCCGGCCGCGTGGCGAAGAGCAGATCGCGCACCGTCGAAAGTTGCTGCGCGACATGCGCGAGCGCCGGCATTGCCGCGGCAGCCTGGTAGAGATCGGTGACCGCCTTCGCCAATCGCGCGGGCTGTTCGACGGGCACGAGGGGAACATTCACCGGCAAGGTATTCAGCTTCTCATGAATCGCCGCGATCCGTTGTGCCTTCTCCGGTTGCTCGATGCCGACCAGCGAGACGATTTCCTCGACGCGATCGACAGTGCCCAGTTGCAGGAATCGCTCTTTCCGCGCGAGTAACTCCGACACGTCGCCGGCGATGGAGACGGCGTACCAGGTGTTCTGATCGGAATCGGCGAGGAGCTTGCGTTCCAGGTCGACGCTCTCCAAGCCTTGCGATTGCAGATTCAGCAAGTTGTGATCGTACCAGACGCGCGGCGCGCCGGCCGTCAGCGCGACGGTCGCCACCACGCTGGCGACAAGGATCCAGCCGGGTTTTCGTAACATCGCCACGGACCAACTGCCGACGTCGAGCGGCGCGGCGACGAACACGCGCGGGCGTTTGCGATCGCTGAGCACTAACATCGCCGGTAGCACCGTCACCGCGGCCGCAAAGCACAGCAGAATGCCTCCGCCGGCGATGATGCCAAGTTCCGCCACGCCGGGGAAATCGGTCACTCCGGCCGTGAAGAACGCCAGCGCCGTCGTCACCGCGCCGGTTGTGATGCCCGGCCCGATGCCGATCGCCGTTTTGCGGATTGCATCATCGAGCGTTTCGCGCTCGACGCGCAATTGCAGATATCGCGCGACATAGTGAATGCCAAAATCCATCCCGAGCCCGATGAGGAACACCGAGAACGAGACGCTGAGGATATTCAGGTGCCCAATGACGAGCGTCAGGTAGCCGAACGACCAGGCCATGCCGATCAGCAGCGTGATCGACGTCCAAAGCGGATGCCGCCAGCCGCCGAGGATGGCCACGAACACCGCCGCGACGCCAATAAACGAGATGACGTTGGCCAGCGACATATCGCGCTGGCTGACCCGCATCTCGTCGTTCTCCATGATCGGCAAGCCGGTCAGACCGATGCGCACATTTGGATGGCGCGGCTGCACTTCGGCGACGATCGCGCGCAAGGCGTCGATCGCTTCGCTGCCTTGGACGAAACCTTCGTCCTTGTTCACCACGCGCAGCAACAGCAGGCCCAGTCGCCCGTCATCGGCGGTGAGATATTCAGTCGGCAGCGCTTCGGAGGCCAACATCTCCTCCGCGAACGGCCCTGACGCCGCCGGCGGCGGCGATTGATCGGTCAGCGCGCGTTCGAGATGATCCAAGAGCGGGCGCAAGCCATCGAGTCGCGCTTCGGCGGTGACAGGACTTGCTCGAGCGCCGTCGCTCCAAGCGGCGTGGGCCGCCACGAGTTGCCCGCCGAAATTGAGTTGCGACCAATCGCCGCCGAGCATCGGCGAAGGTTGCTGAACCGATTTCGCCAGCGCCGCGAGTTGTTCATCCGACGCCAGGTGCAGCCCCTTGGCCGCCAACCGGCTCGTATCGATCCGGTAAAGCAGCGACTCGAACAGCCGCTCCTCGCGGGCAAGGATTTCGCCCAATTCATCGACGACCGGCCGGACCGCGGCGGCGGAACCGCCCTCGACAACGACGACCACGTCTTCCGCGTCGCCGAACTCGCTCAGGTAGTTGAGCCACCGACGGTTGTAGTCGCTGGTAGGGCTTAAGAGCTCGACGCGGCTGGCCTTGTATTCCAACCGCCAGGCCGTGAAGAGCACGGAAACGACCGCCAGCCCAGCGCCGATCGCCAGCGTCGCTCGCGGGAAACGAAGCACCAGCCGAGTCACGCCGCCCAGCAGGCGACCCAACCAACCATGCTCCTCCATCGGCGGCGTCCGTTCCGCAGGCATCGACGTCCATTCCACAGGCCAACCAGCGCGCGTCCCAGCACGGGCACGCAACATCCAAGGGGCCGAATTTTATCCCTCATGCCCGGGGGGAACTACCCCAAGTTCCGGGCCAGGAAAATGCACGTCGCCACGTCGGCAGACGCGTTGTCGATGGCTAAGATGACCAACAGCGCAAATTCGGCGGTTGCGGAGTCGCGGGGCCCATGAGATTCACGCTCAAACGCCTGTTCTTTTGCGTCGCATACGCGGCGGTGGTCTGTGCCATATCGGGCGCCCGTTATCGGTCATTTGCCTGGGAGGATATGTCCGGTTACGAGCGACCGCTCGTCGAAAAGCTGGCCATTAGCCTCTTCAGCGGCCTCATCGTCACGACGCTGCACGCGCTGTTGCTATGGCTGGTGGTGCGGACGTGGCAGCACGAAATGGAGTCGCGGCGGGAATAGTTTGGCCTACGCGCCGCCGTACACAGCTCACTGGCGAACCAACTTCTTGCAGTTCAATGCGACGGGAACTGCCGTTGCCATCCGGTCCTGGTGTGTGATAGGTTGCTGCAGCGACGCTGGTAGGTCCCGCAAATTTACGTCGAGGTCATGGATGACCCCCAAACCGGCGCTTCAGGAGCCCGCCGTCGCACGCACGCGCGTGCTGCGATTCGACGCCGCGCAATCTCGGCCCGCGCCACGGCCCTTCTTCCTACGTTGGCTCTACCCGGGGCAGCGCTAGTTTCGCTTCGCGAGGCTTGCGCGAAATTCCCATTGTGCCTGGCTTCACCGCGTACTCGTCTGAATGGGCGATCTTCGCGCCTCGTCACGCGCCGAATTTGCGATACGACCGGAAAAACCTGCAAGTCGGGCGCAGTTTGACTCGATAAATAGCACACGGCAGGAAGCGGCGCTCCGCTTTCCCGCTTGATGCAATTCCATGTCGAGGGGTCCGAGGCATGTCTCTGCCATACCTGTCGAAGTTCTCGCTGCTGATGCTGGTCTTAAGCGCGGTTAGTCTGACCGGCTGCGGCGGCTTTACCTTGACCGGCCCGAATATGGGTCCCTTCAACAGCGCGCTCGGCGTGCCGATCCCGGTGAGCCCGTACTTCCAAAAGAAGCCGGAAGACAGGTTCCACATGCAGGAGCGCTACAACCGCGTACCGATCCTGGGACCGCTCACCGAAGGCGGCCCTGTGACCGCGCTCGATCCGCCCAGCGACGACGAAGTGATGCGTGCGTTGGAGGAAATCCACCCAACGCAGGGCGGCATTCCCCTCATCCATGAAGTGCAGCGCAACGACGTGCGAATCGTCAAAGAACCGATCGCAGATTACATCGATCCGCCGCGCGTCTATCCGTTGATCGGACCCGCGCAGCAGCACCATGCTCATTACAAATGCACGGTCTACTACCGTGAAACGACGCGGGTCGGCTGGCCGCTGCCGCACACGCTGGAAGACGAAGATTCGCGAGAAGTGATCTATATCGACCACAACCACTTCCATCGCTGCGGCGGAGACGACGGCACGCTGCCGGCCGGCGATCCGATGGAATAGTATTCGGTGCGATCAATGCAGGGGGGCTGGCCGAACTGAGCGGCGGCGTGCGGCACGTGTAACAACGTTGCCAAACGACGACGCTCGGTTCGCCGCATTTCCAGACACTGCATTGGCGACCTACGACTTGAGCAGCACGGGGCGAACACTCATCGAGCGCGGCAGCCGGGGCGGACCATGTCGGAGACTCGTCAACCGAAACCAGTAGCACGCGGTGAACAGCCGGCCGCCAGCGCCGGGGTTCTGCCGCGCAATCTCGCCACCGCGCACGCCCTGACGCGTCGACTCAAACTGCGCCCGCGAAAACTCGCCGGCATGTTGTTATTGCTCTTTGGCATCACTTTCGGCGTTGCGACCAACATCTTCGCGGCCGATGAGATCGCCGCGGAAGCAACCGAGGAAGGCGTTGATACTTCTGAACTGCACGTGCCGACCAAGAGCCTGTGGGACATGGTCATGGCTGGCGGACCGACGATGGTTCCTCTCGCCGGCTGCTCGGTGGTGCTGCTTATCTTCATCTTCGAACGCGCTGTCAGCCTGCGCCGCGCGCGGATTGCGCCGCGGCCGTTTATCAAACGGTTCTTGCACCAGGTGCGCGAAGGACAGCTCGATCGCGACGGCGCCCTCGCACTTTGCGAAGAAAACGGCACGCCGGTCGCCGGCGTGTTCGCGGTCGCGGCCAAGAAATGGGGCCGTTCTTCCGTGGAAATGGAACAAGCCGTGATGGACGCTGGCGAGCGGATTGCCACCAGCCTGCGACGGTATTTGCGCGTGTTGAGCGGCCTTCACACCGTGACACCGTTGATCGGCCTGTTCGGCACGGTGATGGGCATCATCACGTCGTTCAACGCGCTGGCGACGAGCGAAGCCCTCGGTAAAGCCGAGATGCTTGCGCAGGGAATCAGCGAGGCGTTGCTGGCCACCGCGGCGGGCCTGACCGTGGCCATCCCGGCGCTGATCGCCTACCTGTATTTCGTCGGCAAGGTTGACCAACTGACGATTGAGCTCGACGCCGCGGGCCAGGAACTGATCGGCATTATCTCGGCCGAAGCGATCCAGGAAGCGAAGGGGTTGAGGATTAAGAAGGCGGCGTAATTCGAGCTTCCACCTTTCGCACCATGCCTCTCAAAACGATCCAAGACGAGCCGCCGGCATTGAACTTGACGCCGATGATCGACGTCGTGTTGATGCTGATCGTGTTTTTTCTCGTCGGGACCGAATTCACCGACATGGAACGGCGCCTCAAGCTGGAAGTGCCGCGCGTCGCCGATCGCGGCGCGTTGCAGGTCGCCCCGGCCGCCCGGATCGTCAATGTCTACCAGGATGGCCGGATCACACTCGATCGCGAGGAGATCACGCTCGAAGAACTCACGCGAACGTTGAGTCACGCTCGAAAACAATATGGGGCGCAAGGCGTGATCGTCCGCGGCGACGGCTCCGGGCGCGTCGACCGCGTCGTAGCGGTACTGAACGCCTGTCGCCAGGCCGGCATCGACGACCTCGGGATTTCGGTGCGGATCGGAGAGTCGTTGCGGCGGTAACCGTGCCGCCGGCGGAATATGGCATACCCGCCCCTCATCGCCGTCTTCGCCTGGCCCCAAGTGGTCTGCGGCGTGATTTGGTCGGGGCTGGTGATTCTCACCGTGGCCCTGCCGCTCGTGTTGCGCTCACGGTGGGGATCCGCGGAGCCGCTGCGCCGTTGTATCGTGCT
>JALHLM010000339.1 GCA_022844585.1 Pirellulales bacterium
CCCATGGCGTCGATGGGAGTTTGATCCGATTCCCATTTGCAACGTTCTCACTCCCTCGCTTGCGCTACGGGCTGGTGTCGTTCCTTCTGCAGTCACACTTAGATCTCTTTGATTTCCAATCGATTGCTCGCCAAATACGCCTCGACTTCCGCCTTGTTGAACACGCCCTCCGTAGTCCCCACCGCGCGGACGCAACTCGCGCCGAGCGCACTGCCCCAGGCGAGGCAGGTGCGTTCATCGCCGCCGGCGAGAAGCGCGGCGATGTAGCCGGCGTCAAAAGCGTCGCCGCTGCCGGCCCCGCCGACATAGTTCATGCGGAAGATTCCGGCGCGCAGCCGCACATGGTCGTTGACCAGCACGGTGCCATGCTCGCCGCAAGTGATCACTACAGTCTTCGCGCCCGCGGCACGAAAGCGATCCGCCTGCGCGACGGGGTCGTCGAGCCCGGTGATGACCTTGGCCTCATCCGTGTTCGGCAGGAACAAATCGGTCTCAGCGAGCAAACCCTCCAACTGCCGCCAATGGTCGCCCGGCCCGGGCAACACCACGTCGAGGGCCGTAATCACCCCGGCGGCGCGGGCGGCGCGAAAGACCGGCGTCAGCGCGCCATCGAGCAGCCCTTGCATCAGCAAATAGCCGCCAACGTAGAGCACCTTCGAGGTGCGCACTCGCTCCAGCGGAATGTCCGACGGCCGGACGGAGGCGCTCGCGCCGATCGAGTGGATATACCGGCGGTCCTCTCCGTCAACGTTGATGATCAACGAGCCGGAGGTCTCCACGGCCGGATCGCGCCGGACGCCGGAGGTTTCGACGCCGCTCTTGTTCATGACGTCGATCAAATAGTTGCCGAAGGCGTCGTCGCCCACGCAGCCGACGACGCCGACCTGCACGCCGACCTTGGCCAGATCGATCGCCGCGTTCACGGCGCAACCGCCGGGCCGCAACGGCAGGCTGTCGGCCAGAATCAGTTCACCGACACGGGGCACGCGCGGAATCGGCGAACAAAGGTGGTCCGCGACGAGAATTCCCACGCTCAAACAGTCAACAGCCACGGCCTGCGCTCCCGCCACGAGGGTAATCAGCGAACGAGCGAATATAGGCCGTCCCGCGCCGAGCGGAAAGGTGTGCGAGGGAACGCCGCTGGGCGGCTATAATTTGCCGCGTGAACGCTCCTCAGGGATTCGACATCATTTACGAGAACGGGCCGATGCTCGGCGTCGTCAAGCCGGCCGGAGTCGCCACCCAAGCCCCCGCGCCATTCGAGAGTCTGGAAGCGCGAATCAAAAACTATCTGCGCGAGCGCGAGGGGAAGACCGGCAATCTGTACCTCGCGGTCCCGCATCGGCTGGATCGGCCGGTGTCGGGAGCGATGGTGTTCGCGCGGCACGTCCGCGCGGCGCGGAAGATTTCCACGCAATTCGAGGAACGCCGCGTCCAGAAAGTCTACTGGGCCCTGGTCGCCGGCACGGTGACCCCCGAGCGCGGCACGTGGACGGATCACTTGCGCAAAGTTTACGGACATCCCCAAGCGGAGGTCGTGGCGGCCGATCACCCGGAAGCGCGCGAGGCGGTGTTGCATTACGAAGTCCGCGGACAGGGGCAGAGTCCGTCCGGTGACGTGATCTCCTGGCTGCAAGTGCGTCTGGAAACCGGCCGCACGCACCAGGTGCGCATCCAAGCAGCGTCGCGCGGCTGGCCAATCCTGGGCGACGAACTCTACGGATCAAAGATTCCATTCGGCCCCGTGGTGGACGAACCTCGGGAACGCGCAATTGCATTGCATGCGCGCAGCCTGGCCCTGCTGCACCCCATGACACAAGAACCGATCGAGTTGGTGGCGCCGGTCCCGGGCTACTGGAACGAGTTGGCGGCCGGACTATCGGACGCTGCGACGCCATTCCATTGGCAATGATGGATGTCGCACGACGCGCGAAAATCGCTCAATCCTAGAGCTTGCCAAGCGCCTCGATCAGCAACTCGCGCACGCGGCCTGGATTGACGTTGGGGTTCTTCTTCTTGGCCTGACCCACGAGCGAACCAATCGCCTGCATCTTGCCGGCCTTAAAATCCTCGGCCACTTTGGGATTCGCCGCGACCAACTCCTGGCAAAGCGCGACGAGCTCGGTTTCATCGACCTGTTCAATCCCCTTCTCGCGCATGACTTCGTCGGCGGAGCGGCCCGTATCGATCATCGCCTGCAATACTTCGCGCGCGCGGCTGGTAATCAACTCTCCGGCCTGCACCTTCTTCAGCAACACGGCCAGCGCCGGCGCGGTGACTGGGAATGCGGCGATGTCCCAATTCCGCTCGTTGAGCATCCGCAACACGTCCTGCTGCAGCCAATTGCTGGCCAGTTTACCGTCGCCCGTGGCGGTCGCGACATGCAGGAAGTAATCAACAAGCGCGCGCCCTTGATTCACCAGCACGTCACTGTCGTAAGCGCTGAGGCCGAATTCCGTCTCCAGCCGCGTGCGAAGCGCCACCGGCATCTCGCCCAGCGAAGCGAGTACTTGCTCCACTACCGCATCCGTTACGGTGACGGGAACCAGATCCGGATCCGGGAAATACCGGTAGTCGCTCGATTCCTCTTTGTGGCGCTGCCCGCGCGTCACGTTCGCGGCGTCGTCCCATCCGCGCGTTTGCTTCGGCACGTCGCCGAGTTTCTGACCCGTCTCCTGCCAGACTTCATATAGCCGCTCCGCCTCATAGGCCAACGCCCGCTCGACGGCTCGGAAACTGTTCATGTTCTTGATTTCGACGATCGGCGTCGCCACTTTGCCGCCCGGCGTATCGATGTGCAGGTTGATGTTGCCGTCGACCCGCAGGCTCCCTTCCTGCATGTTGCAATCGGAGACGCCGAGATACGTTAGTAGCAACTTCAGTTCCGACAAAAACGCCTTGGCCTCGGCCGGCGAACGCATATCCGGCTGCGACACGATTTCCAACAGCGGCGTTCCGGTCCGATTCAAATCGATCTGGCTGTCGGCCAGGCCGGCCCGCTCGTCATGCATGCTCTTGCCGGCGTCTTCTTCCAGATGCGCGCGGATGATGCCGACGCGTTTCGGCTCGAACTTGCCTTTCGGATCGCTGATCTCCAGCCAGCCGTCGTGGCTGAACGGCAGATCGTACTGACTGATCTGATAGCCCTTCGGCAGGTCAGGATAGTAGTACTGCTTGCGATCCCACTTGGTAAACCGCGCGATCTGGCAGTTAATCGCCGCCGCCGTCCGCAGCGACAACTCGAACGCCTTCCGATTCATCACCGGCAACGCCCCCGGCATCCCCAAACACACCGGGCAGATCTGCGTATTGGGCGCGGCCCCAAACGCCGTGCTGCAACCACAGAAGAGCTTACTCTCCGTAGCCAATTGCACGTGGACTTCAAGGCCGATGATGACGGTGTAGGGGGACATGGGGGGAGGAGCAAAGGAGAAGAGGAGTAAAGTAGTAAAGGAGTGGAATGCGCACGCATTCCGGCCTCAACGACTCAATCCGAAGCAAGATCACTATCCACATTCATCTCCTTTACTCCTTTGCTCCTTTACTTCTCCAACGCCGGCCGTCGCTTGTGCCAATCGGTCGCCATCTGGAACTGATGCGCCGCCCGAAGCAGCGTTTCTTCCTGGAACGGCGGCGACTGCAGTTGCACGCCGATCGGCAAGCCTGCTTTGCTCTGCCCACAGGGAAACGCGATCCCAGCGATGCCGGCCAGGTTCGCGGTGACGGTGTACAAATCTTCGCGGTACATGGCGAGCGGATCGTTTGTCTTTTCGCCGATCTTGAACGCCGTCGATGGCGTCACCGGGCCGACGATCAGATCGACTTGCTCGAAAGCGCGATCGAAATCCTGGCGGATCAATCGCCGGACCTTGAGCGCCTTCACATAGTAAGCGTCGTAGTACCCGGCGCTCAACGCGTACGTGCCGAGCATAATCCGCCGCTTCACTTCGGGGCCGAAACCTTCGCTGCGCGATTTGCGATACATCCGCACGAGCGCGGTATCGAGATTCTCCGCAGCTCGTTTGTCGCCGGCCGCCAGCAACTGCTTGCGCTCCGCGTCGAGCTCGGCCAACAACTGCCCCTCGTCGGTGCGATAGCCGTAGTGCACGCCCTCGTAGCGGGCCAGATTGCTCGAAGCCTCGCACGGAGCGATCACATAGTACGTGGCCACGCCGTAGCGTCCGTGCGGCAATGCGACATCGCGAATCTCCGCTCCCAGCGAGCGATAGACGTCGATGGCACGCTCCACCGCCGCGGCGACTTCCTCGTCCAGTCCTGCGCCGAAGTGATCTTTAACGACGCCGAGTTTCAAACCCTTGAGCGGAGTGATCAGCGATTCGCGATATTGCGGCACCGGCCGGTCGACGCTCGTCGCGTCGCGCGGATCGTGCCCGGCGAGTACTTCCAGCAACAGCGCGCAATCTTCCGCCGAATGCGCCATCGGGCCGATCTGGTCGAGGCTGCTGGCAAAGGCAATCAGCCCGTACCGGCTGATGCGCCCGTAGGTCGGCTTCAATCCGGTGATGCCGCACAGTCCCGCCGGTTGCCGGATGGAACCGCCGGTATCGGTACCGATCGCCAACGGCGCGAGCGAAGCCGCGACTGCCGCCGCCGAACCGCCGCTGCTGCCGCCTGCGACGCGCGAGGTGTCCCAAGGATTCCGCGTCGGCCCGAAGATCGACGACTCGGTCGAGCCGCCCATCGCGAACTCGTCGAGGTTCGCTTTGCCCAGGATCACGCCGTCAGCCGACCGCAATTTGGCGACGGCCGTCGCATCATAGGGCGGCGAAAAATCCCGCAGCATCCGCGACCCGCAAGTGGTCGGCTCGCCCTGCGTGCAGAGCAAATCTTTGACGACGACCGGTAGACCGGCTAAGGCGCCGACCGGCTGACCCGCGGCGCGCTTTTGATCGACCTTGCCGGCATCCTCCAGCACCTTGGCGCGGTCGACGCGGACAATCGCGTTAACGCGATCATTCACTTGTTCGATTCGATCTAGGCACGCTTTGGCGGCGTCCGTCGCGGAGACTTCGCCGCTCCGGAGTCGCTGGAGCAGTTCGGCGGCGGATAATTCCGTCAGCGACACTGGCTCAATCCCCTAACACCGCGGGGACGAGAAAACACGCGTCGTCATGATGCGGTGCCGACGCCAAGGCCTGTTCGCGCGGCAAAGACGGTTGCACCGCGTCGTCCCGAAAGACGTTGGTCACTTCCACGGCGTGAGCCATCGGAGCGACTCCCTCGGTGTCCAACTCGCCGAGTTGCTCGACGTAACCGACCACCTTAGAAAGCTGCTCGGTCAGCGCATCCAATTCGTTGGTAGATAGCCGCAGTCGCGCCAACAGGGCGACCTTTTCGACATCTTGGCGCGTGAGACTCATAAGCGACCGGTAGGGCTCTTAACCAGGAAAGACATGCCGCCTGGCGAGTCGGTTCGCGCTACTTGGCCGCCGCGACGGTCTTGGCCCCGCCAGCGTCGCCCGGCAGCCGGAATGGGGCCGCCTTGACGGCCTTCCGCACGGTGCCGCTGCGCAGACAACGCGTGCAACAGATCACGGTGCGATTTCCCCCGCCCACGGTAATTTTCACCCGTTGCAGGTTCGGCTTGAACTGGCGGCGGCTGATGCCGGTGACCTTGGTACCGACGCCCCCCAAGTACTTCGCTTTACCGCGAATCGTCACTTGGTTGCCGGTTTGGGGACCCCGTCCGCACACATCGCATTGGCGAGCCATCGCTGTTCAAACCCCTTCGGGCCGTCCTGGTCGATCGAAATCGGTCGTTTGGTCGAAACGCGTAGTATACGGGAGTTCCGGAGGCCCGCAAGGCGTAATGCAAAGCAGCGAACCTGTAAAGAAGTCGAACATTCTAAGCCCAAGGAAGGCCCTCAAAGACCAAATTGTCAGACATGTCATCGCTGGCCTTCCCTGGGTCTGACCGCGCCTCTTCCTGTTGAGCGTCCCCCAAAGCCGTATACTTATAAAGAGATTGCACGCCTGCCCCATTGGGAGTGTTTCATGTCCGCCGTGGCCGAAGTGACGTCCATTTCCCGCTTCGCCTTTCCGCCTTATCGTGCGCTGCCGAACGAAGAATTGGCCGCCCGGATTCAGGGCGTGCGCGACCGGCTGGGCTCGCGACTAATGATCCTGGGACATCACTACCAGCAGGACGAGGTGATCGCGCTCTCCGACCTGCGCGGGGATAGCTACCAACTCAGCCAAATGGCGGCCGCCAGCAGCGAATGCCGGGCGATCGCCTTTTGCGGCGTCCACTTCATGGCGGAAACGGCCGATATCCTGGCCAACCGGCCGGACAAGCTTACCGAACGTAACGGCGAACGCGTCACGGTCATCCTGCCCGACATGGCCGCCGGCTGCTCGATGGCAGATATGGCCGCCATCGAACAGGTCGAATCCGCTTGGCAGGAATTGGGCGAGGTCATCGACAACGAAGACATCACGCCCGTCACCTACATCAACTCCGCCGCCAGCTTGAAGGGTTTCTGCGGCCGCCACGGCGGCATCGTCTGCACATCCAGCAACGCCGCCGCGGTGTTGAAATGGTCCTTCGCGCGGAAGCGCCGCGTGCTGTTCTTCCCGGACCAGCACCTGGGGCGCAACACCGCCAAAGCGATGGGCATCCCGCTCGACGAAATGTGCGTCTGGGACCAGGCCGCCGAGGAGTTGGGCGGCAACACTCAAGAGCAGATCGAACGCAGCAAAGTCATTCTCTGGCGCGGGCACTGCTCGGTCCACCAGATGTTCCGCACCGAGCACGTCCAGCAATTCCGCGGCAGGTATCCGGGCATCAAAGTGCTCGTCCATCCGGAATGCACGA
>JALHLM010000340.1 GCA_022844585.1 Pirellulales bacterium
CACCGTTCCGGCACGGGCAGTGCGTCCAGTACGATGACGCGTGCGTCGCGCTGCAACAATTCGCGCACCACCCAGGCGCCAATGAACCCACAACCGCCGGTGACAAGGACCGTCGTCGCCATCTCACGTCACTCCGTTGACGACGTTGGGCAGCCGTTCGCCACGCAGCGCCATCACGGCCAGTCGCGCGGCGGTCTCCCGGAGCGTGCGGACCGCCTTCGGACTGGCGGACGCGATGTGCGACGCGGCGATCACGTTAGGTAGCGACCGCAATGCGCTGTCCAGTGGGATGGGCTCGGGATCGCAAACGTCGATGGCCGCCGCGGCTAACTGACCGGATTGGAGTGCTTCGACCAGTGACGGCGTGTCGATCAAATCGCCCCGCGCAAGATTGATGACAATCGTTCCCCGCTTCATCGCGCCGATCGATGTGGCGTTGAGCAACTTCCGAGTTTGCGCCGTGGAAGGACAATGCAGCGTCACAACATTGGATTGAGTCAAGAGGCTTTCCAGTGATGCGGCTTCGCAGCCCGCCGCGTGGATGAAACTGGCCGCTACCATCGGATCGAATACCAGCCGCCGGCACTTGAACGGCTGCAATCGTGCGACGACCTCGCGTCCGATCCGGCCGAAGCCCACGATTCCCACGGTGAGATCGCGCAGCGTCCGCATCTCCTCGAGCCCGGTGGCCAGGCCCCATTTGCCATCGCGGATATGGAGCGTGTTGGGCACAACCTGCCGCGTGAGCGCCAAAATGAATGCGAGCGTGTGGTCGGCGACTTCGTCGATGCAGTAGTCCGGCACATTGCAGACCGGAATTCCCTTGCGCTTTGCCGCATCGAGATCGACGTTATCGACGCCGATGCCGTACCGCACAATCGCCTTGGCCCGTTCCATCGCGGCAATTACGTCGGCCTTGAGCGGCGCGAATTGCGTAATCACCGCGTCAGCGTCGCGAACCAGCGGGATTAACGTCTCCGACGTTTTGCATTGGCCCGCTCGTAGTTCCGCGCCTAAAGTCTGTAGCGCGGCCTCCTCGATGTCGAGCGACGGAAACGTGTAATCCGTGACGGCGACGACGGGCATCGACGACTCCGCAGTGCAAGTTGTGGGATGTGTGCGGCGAACCGCGCCGAGTAACGCAGCATTGACGAGCGATCAGATTGTCAGATAATCTAACGAGCGCCTGTCCGCTTCGCAAGTCTTGAAAATGATGTGTTGACTCATGATGAAAGCGCTTCCCCGTACAAAAATCCGCGACCAGGCCGCCGAGCGGATTAAGGAGCACATCGTCGCGCGGAAGCTGCTTCCCGGCGACCGACTGCCGACGGAGACGGAGCTCGCCGAGACCTTCGGCATCAGCCGGCTCAGCGTGCGCGAAGCGACGAAGGCCCTCGAGTTCCTAGGGATCGTCCGCGCGAAAACCGGCGTCGGACTCACCGTCGGGCAAATCGAGTTGCCGCGCGTCGCGGAGCATCTCGGTTTTCACCCTGCACTGCACTGCGCCGATCCGCAGCAGTTGATCGATAGCCGCGTCATCATCGAGACCGGCGTGCTCTCCCATGTCACGCGGCGCATGGCCGACGACGATTCGATTCGAAAGAAACTTCAGAAACTGGTCGATCAATTCCGGTCGGCACGCGATTTGAAGACCTGGATCGAACTGGACATTGAATTCCATCGCACGTTGCTGGAATCCAGCGGGCTGACGCCGCTGGTCGCGTTTGGCGACTTGCTGCGGATCTTCTTTCAACGTTTTCGCGAGAGTGTGAAGAAAGCCGAATGGAAGGTCGGCATCGACAGCCATCAGTGCATCGTCGATCACCTCGCCGCGGGAGACGTCGCTCAAGCCGCTGCGGAGCTTCGCACGCACATCGAGAGTCACCGAGAGCGGATTCGCTAGCTGAGCTTGGCGAGAAGCAACAAAAAACCCGCCGACCCTGACGGGTCGGCGGGTAAAGTGTTCGGCCTTGTCTACGCGCCGTTTTTGCTAGGCTCTGCGGCGGCGCGCCAGCGCGAGTCCGAGCACGCCCACGAGGCCCAGCGCCCAGGTGGCCGGTTCCGGTACGGGCGCGACCACGACGCCGTACATATTCTGGCCGGCGTTATCGGCTTGGAACAGGCTGAACGTACCGGCCGGGAAATCCTTCTCGTAGACCGAGTAATATTGATTCACGGTATCGTCGGCCCCTTCATCGAAGGCGATCTCATCCGGCACGCCGGCGTTCTGCGTGCGGTTCAAACCGTTCGCCGTCGCGGACCAGCCTTGATCGAGAATCCACTGCATGTGGGTCGCATCGAACGTCGGCGGCGTCGTGCCGACGGTGTCGGACAAGCGATTGTCGATCAGCATGTACACCGTGGACGGAGCGGCCACCGTCACATCGAGTTTGTACGAGGCGTTATCGCGATTGTCATTGCCGGACAGGATGTACTCATTGCCGACGAGGTAACCCGGCAGCGGCAACGTGTTGGCGGGATCGTCGACGTAGCGGTGGTTGCGATCGACGAACGCCGGGGCCTGATGTCCAAATACGCCGACGGTGTAGTTGGCGCCCACGACCGCGCCCGGAATGGGCTCATTGACGACCGAGACCGGGAACGTTTGTCCCGTCCACTTGGCGGTGATGGTGTCGGTGGCTTCATTGTCGCCGCCGGTTTCCACGACTCCGACGATGTTTCCGGCCGAAACCGGGGTGGCGAGCCCGGCGCATAGCGCCAACACGCCGAAGCAAAGCGAGCTTCGAACCATTGCAGGTAACTCCACAGCAGATAAGAACAAGAGAAGAGCAGCAGAAGCAGAAACGACTTCAACTCCCGATTGTAAGCAAAATAATAATTGTTTGCAAATTTTTAATAAGAATTGCCACCCGGGAGCAGGGGATTTGCTTGAGCTAGGGGAGGCGCGCCTTGCGACCCAGTCGGCTTCGTGTCGGGGTGAGCCATTCGTGCGGATCGCCACCATTCAACGCGAACACGGCGTCGGTCGTCTGGCGATGCTGGCTCGAAACAGGGATTTCCCGCGAAATCTCGATCGAAGACAAATGAATTGAGGACTGAACGGGCGACGGGGATGGACCGCCGGCGCCAAAGTTGTTGCGGACGGCGTTCAGGTCCACCACATCGACGCGGGCGTCGCCATTCGTGTCGCCGGGAACGCCTTGGCCCGTGGCGCCAAAGAAGTTCCGCACATTGTTGAGGTCGACGACATTGACGACGCCGTCGCCGTTGGTGTCACCGGGGGTTGGGGAGACGAAGTCCGTCGAGCCAGGGTTGGGTGCGACCTCGACCCAGGATTCGAACCGGCCGCCGAAGGCGTCCGCGGTGGCGCGGTGCAGGCTCGGTCCGTTGCCTTTCGGCCCATCCGGCCACGGCGCATCGTCGTCGAATTCCACCTGGTCGACGAGCACGATCGGCGTGAAGTCGGGTTCCGCGGGACTTGGCACGTCAGGCCGAAGCAGTTGCAGCAGTTCGCCGCCGTTGTTGAGGCGGCCGTCGAACGGTCCGACGAGCGGGACCGATTCATCGATGTCGTACTTGGTTCGAAATGCAGCGGTGGCCGCGACATCCGACGGGGCGAAACCGACGACCGTCAAGGCAGCGCCGGCGGGCAAGGCGCCAGCGGGGAAGACATAGTCCACGCCGCCCGCCAACCTCCAGCCGGTGAGGTCGACCGCCGTGTTACCGCGATTGTAAATCTCGACAAACTCCAGCGCCTCGTCATCGGCCGCAAGCGTGGGATCATACATGATCTCGCTGATCACCAGATCGCCGATCACGGGCCCGGCGTTGGCTTGCCCCAAGGAATTCGCCGTCATGGGGAACAACAGCCCGGCGGGACTCGGCCAACGCCCCAACGAAACGCCGTTCGGAGTCGCCGGGAACTCCACATGATCGACGAACTGCGTCGGCCGTCCGTCGTCGCCCGCCAGCAGCCAAACATCTTCGCCGTGCAAGCCATCGAGCGCGAAGCTCAGTCCGATACCGGGCGTGGGGTTGAAGTCATCCTCGTCGAACACGCGGTAACCGCCTGCCGGTAGTACGGTCCCGTCAGGAATGACGAACTTGGCATAGACAGACTTGGAATCGCTCAGCAGCCAGCCGCCAACGTCGATCGGCTGATTCGTCGTGTTATAGAGTTCGATCGCGTCAAGCGCGCCGTTCGCTCCCCGTGTGAGAATTTCGTTGACGACCACGTCTTGTCGCCGCCCATCGCCTGCCGATCCGGGCGTGCCGCCGAACTCGCTGCTCGGGCGCCAGTTCGCTGGATCGCTTAAGTCGCCGAGCGGATTGATCACTTCCAACGAGCTGCCGTCGCCGTCGGGACGCCCTGGCCAATCTCCCCCGTCGTCGTATTCCAGTGACTGCACGACGCCGTCGAGCGCGTCAAGAATCTCGAGCGTTTCCCCGCTGTTGCTCAAGGAACCGACGAACGTGCCAGCGATGACCACTCCGTCGCCGTAGCGCGCGGCGAACGCGGTGGGATTCTTGACCAGGACCGCTCGCGCGCCCGGCGCGAGTTGTGCCGAGGCGTCCGGACCGAAGTTGAACTCCACGCCCGTGAGCTGGACTCCGTACAAGCTCACCGGCAAGTTGCCGGTGTTCATCAGCTCGACAAACTCGAACTCACCGTCGTCGACCGCCGGCTCTCCCGCGCCTGCCGGATGCGGATGATAGTTCAACTCGACGATTGCCAGAGTTGGCTGACCGACCACGAACGTGGCCTCGTTCAGCGAGCTCCACTGCCCGTTCGCGAAGGAGCGGGCCTTTACAGCGCCTGTGAATGCGAGTGGAACCGGGCCGGCATAGACCGTGGCGCTGGCGACATTCACCTGGCCACCGGGCAACCGCGGGTCGGAACCGTCGAGCGTGTAGTAGATCGTCGCGCCGGCGGGGCCAGTCATGGACAACGGGAAACTTGGCGCCACGACGCCGCCATGTTGGCTGAAACTCGGTGCATCGACCGTTGCGTACAGCCCCGCGCTGCGCAGTTGATTCAGGAAGTTATTGGTGCGCGCCGGGAAATAGTTGTTGACCAATTGCGTTTGCGTGGCGAGCCATTGGGACCGTGTACGAGGCGATGCGTCGCTGTTATCGCCCCAGCGCGCGGACTCGCCGACGATGGCGCGATCGACTTCGTTCATCCGGGCCTGGTACATCGCCAACGCGTTGGCGGCCGTCAGCGCACCGCCATTGAACAGATGCACGCGCGCCCGGTCTCCGAAGAGCACGCGGTACTCCGGATTGGCCAACAGCTTTTGATGGATCTCCGTCGGTCCGCCCGAATCGTTGCGTGCCAGCACATTCTCGTTCGGCGTTTTGAGCACATGTTCCGCGTCCCAACTGTGAAAGCGCCATTTACCGTCGGCGGCGACGCGATTGTACGAAGCGTACCAATTCTGGTGCGCCCAATCCGTGTTGCCAACATAGAAGTTCAGCAACATGTAATCGGCGAAGTCGCTGAGATCCAGCTTCGCCGCGAGATTCTGATAATTCTGCTCGACCGTGAGCGTCTGGCGGGCCAGATTGAGCAACTCTGCGTAATTCGCGGTCGTACCGTTCACCGCCGTCGACGGGCGGTGCTTCATCACGTCGTAATCGTCTTTGTCGCCGCCCAAGTAGTCGGAGGCGAAGGTCTCATCCGGTCGCTCGTGGGCGATGTACATGCCCCAATAGAGACCATTGATATAAACTTGCACGGCCCGACCGTGCGGACCATGACCGCCCATGGCGTTTTGCAGGTCCGCGACAAACTGATCCTGAACGTACTTCGCTTCGGCGCGCTGGCTAGAGCTTTGCGAATGCACCCAGGAGTAGTTCAACACGGAATCCAGGATCAACGTGTCGAACGAGTCGACGGCCCCCTCGAACACCGGGTAGTCCAGTTTCGTGGGGCCGTAGGGCTCCTTGAACTTGAGCCGCATCGACAACTTGTCGGACTTCCAGCGATCGGCGCTGGTGCCGCCTTGAATTTGTACCGCGGCGTCGATTTGAAAAGCGCTCTCGCCGCTCGGCAGAATCCATTCCACGCTCGCGGCCTTCTCAACGCCGGTGCCTTGAATGTAGATGCCGGCCCCGTCGCGCGCGCCGGCGAACCAATTCGCCCATGGCATCACCAGCGAGACGGTCGGCACGGTGCGCAGGTCGCTGGCCGAGAGCCGGTTGTTCACGTCGGCGTGATTCACGATGTCCGGATCGACGACCCAGTCCGGCCCAGCGTGCCCCCAATTCGCGTAGTTCGGCAATCCCACGCCGTTCTGCTGCAATACCGCATTGAGGAACAAGTAAGTCTGCGTATCAATGTTCGTCGAGACATATCCAGGCTTGAACGCCGCGGCGCGGAGCGTCGTGGTGTTGCTGATGGGAATCGGTCCGGAGTAGACCGTTCCCGTCGTCGCCGTGGGCGGAGCGCCGTCGGTGGTATAACGAATCTCCGCGCCGCTCGTCGCCGTGCTAATCTCCAATACGAAGGGCTCGCTGAAGTAACCGCGATCGACGCTGAATTTGGTGTCCTCGACGAAACCCAGCGAGCCCGGCTGATTCACGGCGCCAGGCGTGGGCGTCGTGAAGTATTGCTCCACCAGCGTGGCGCCGAGCGCGGCCGTGAGCCTCGCATCAATCAGAAAGTCTGCGTCGCCGGCGGACGAATTCAATCCATGGATCGCCAGCACATTCGTATCTTGATCCAGCAACAAATGCGCGAAGGCCGTGACGTCGATCTGCTCTTCCACAATCGCCGCCGCGTTCAGCCGCTCTTCCGTGGCAGTCGAATCCCACTGCACGTTCGCGGGCGCATTGCGGCGAGCGATTTCGACGCCATTCAAATAGGCCAC
>JALHLM010000341.1 GCA_022844585.1 Pirellulales bacterium
CCACGTGATCGACACCGTGCTGATCCCGGAATAGGCATTCGCGATGGTTCTCACGCATCAAGCTGGGGGCGAGGATTCTCGCCCCCAGACTTCGTGAGCAGGAATGCGTGGACGTCTTGCGACTCTGGATATGTACTTCAGACAATTGGGAGGGCATCAACATGGCGACGCGAACTCTGAAGCCAAAGACGCGCGTGACGAAGCGCGCCGCGGAACAGTTCTCCCTGCTGCGGAACACGAGAATCGAGTTCATCTCCAACGCCTTATTCGAGCAGGCGGATGCGGCCGACGTAGTCCTCGCAAAGCAGCTGACTCCGCCACGTCCAGCGGCTGCTCCGGCGTGCTCGATGACTCAGAACGGCAGTCGGATGCGTCGCCTGGCGGATTTCGAGCTGTTACCGCCAGCCGAAGAGGCCGACACGTTCTGTCAGATGAACTACTGGAAACACCGCGCCGCGGCGTTGCGTGACGCCATCGACGCCGAACGTCCGGAGCCGCGCCGGATGGACGAAGTCTGCCGGATGCTCAACACAGCGCAGGAACTGCGGGATCGGATCGTGCAGGCGAACGTGCGACTCGTCATTTCCGTCGTGAAGAAGTTTGTCGACGCCCAGAATTCGCTGGACGAGCTGTTGAGTGAAGGACTCGTGTCGCTGATGCGGGCCGTGGAGAAATTCGACTACGCGCGAGGCTTCCGCTTCAGCACCTACGCCACCTACGCGATCCGCCGAAATCTCTACCGCTTTGTCGTGACGCGCCGTCAGGAACGGGCGCGTTATGAAGCGCCCCCGGCGGAATTCGTCGGCGAGCTCACCGATGAAAGCGAAGCCCGCATCACGGAGCAGCGTTGGCAAGAACTGAACCGACGGCTGACCACAATTTTGCGACGTCTCGACCCGCGCGAACAGATGGTGATCCGCGCCCGTTTTGGGCTCGATGATTGTGCCTCGCCCGAGACTCTGCAGAGCCTGGCGGACCGCATGGGCGTCTGCAAAGAACGGGTCCGCCAACTCGAAAAACGGGCGATGTTGAAACTCCGCAAGATGGCCAGCGAAGCCGCTTTGGAAGACCCCGGCGAGTAAAACGGCCCCATCGAAAGCGGCGAATGGCGACTTTCGGCGAACCGGGTAAGCAGCGCATATCGCGACCAATCGGCAAGCGACCTTGACCCCGCCTGGGAGCGCTGATATTCCACCGCCGTCCCAGAAGCTTCATGGACCGATCCGTATCTCCTTTGGCGTGGGCGAGCAATTCCCACGCGTGCTTGTGGCGCGACCGCGATTACTGCCGCTGCTGATTCTGCTGTGCTGCGCCGCGAATACGGCCCACGGTCAGCGCATGCAGTTCGCCCAAGCGCCCACGGCCACGCCGTACAGTGCCGCGCCGGCCCCTGGCTTCACGGCCGCGCCGCCGTCGACGTACGCCCCTCCCGTGTCGAATCCTTACACCGCGCCCGCCCCGCCAGCCAGCACTTACACTGCGCCGCTCACCGGAACTTACGGCGCGCCAGCGGCTCCGGCGACCTCCGCCCCGTGGGATCCGTATGCGCCGCAGTCGACGATGCAGATCCTTCCGGCTCCGCCAGCGCTGCCCTATAGTTCAGCACCCGCCCCAGCGGCAGCGCCGCCTCCGTCGATCTTCACGCCGAACCCCGGCTATCTCGGACAGCCCACGACGCCCCCCGGGGCTTATGGCGGGTACGTTCAGCCGAACGGCGCCATCGCGCAACCGCAACGATTGCGGCAGCAAATCTTGTTCGAAGGCACCTGGCTGGCCGGCAGCGGCGGATCGGAACTCGGCGTCACCGATTTGGAACTCAACGCCACGTTTCTGATTCCGTTCTTTAGTGGGCGACTGCCGCTGTACATCACGCCCGGCTTCGCGGTGCACTACTGGAACGGTCCGGATTCCGATTCCTTCTCCGACACTCCGCCGCCGGAACTGCCGCCACGCACGTATGACGCCTATCTCGACTTTGGTTGGAAGCCGGTGATCAGCCAATGGCTCTCGGCGGATCTCGGCGCGCGTGTCGGCTTGTATTCCGACTTCGAACAAGTGGAAAGCGACGCCATTCGCGTCATCGCGCGAGGGCTGGGGCTCATCACCATTTCCCCCACGGCGCAGATCGCACTCGGCGTCGTGTATCTCGACCGCAACAACCTCAAGTTGCTGCCGGTGTTCGGCGTGATCTGGCTGCCGAATCCGGACGCTCGTTTCGACATCTTGTTCCCGCAACCGAAACTGGCATACCGCATCAGCACCGTCGGCTATACGCAATGGTGGGGCTATATCGCCGGAGAATTGGGCGGCGGCGCCTGGCATTTTCAGCGGGCGAACGGCGAGCAGGACGCCTACGACTACAACGATCTGCGGCTGATCTTCGGCGCCGAATGGAAAAACCAAAGCCTGCCGGGCGTGGGCGGCTACATCGAAGTCGGTTACGCCTTCAATCGCGAAATCGACTACGCGGGCGACAACCCGGACTTCACTCCCGACGATACGATCATGCTGCGCGGCGGCGTGACGTTCTAAACGCCTGACGAACGAATCCCAGGGCAAACCTCGTGTCGCCAGCGCTACCAAATCGCCCGTCCGCTCACACAAGCCCGACGCGCAAGCGAGGGGGAGTGGACGCCGTTCGAGGTTCGACGTCTACTCCCCCTCGCTTGCGCGTCGGGCTAGTGTTGTCGATGGCTTCGCACTGCGCTGTCGTGCTGCTTACTTTCTGTAGCAGTGTTAGCGCAGCGGAGGGCCGGTTGCCTCCTGTCACCGCATCGGGATATCCGAGCACCGCGCGGCCGTCTGGTTTTCATTCGGATCTCTACGACCAAGGCGTTCAAGTTCAGTCGTACGATCAATCCGGCGGCGGGTCGGTCTATCCTGCCGACGAAATGGAGCCGATGTTCGATGCGCCGCCGGAGGAAGGTCCCGTCGTCCCACAAGGTGGACGGTCGCTCCCTGGCGCTCGGGAGGGAATCTTTCAAGGCGGCAACGTTGGTGTCACGTGGCTCGCCGGCGATGACTTGCAGATGGTCGACGTGCTAGCTCAGGCGTCGTTCGGGTTGCCGTTTCCATCGCGCGAAGCGCCGGTTGTGTTCACGCCCGGCTACGGGCTGCACACCCTGGACGGCCCAGTCGGACTAGACGTGCCTGGGGAACTCCACGACGCCTGGCTGGAAGCGCGTTTTCCGCGTCAACTATCCGAACGGTTAATGCTCGATATCGCCGTCGCGCCCGGTTACTACAGCGACTTCGAACGCCGCAGCGACAACGCCTTGCGCATCACAGGGCGTGCCGTGGCGATCTACAACTGGACGCCGACGACGAAACTGGCGTTGGGCGTCGTCTACCTCGATCGCAACGACGTCACCGTTTTGCCGGCGGCTGGCATCACGTGGCAACCTTCGCCCGACCGGCGCGTGGAGTTGATCTTTCCGCGGCCGCGCTTCGCGTTTCGTACGTATCGCTTCGAAGCGCTCGATCGCACCGGCGCGGAGTGGTGGTACTACATCGCCGGCGAATTCGGCGGCGGCACCTGGTCGACCGTCCGGGCCGACGATACGCTCGACGAGCTGACCTATCACGACTACCGCGTCGTCTTCGGCTTGGAGCGCAAGCCGACCGGCCTCAACCCGAGCCGCATCGAAACGGCCTACGTCTTCGGCCGCGCGCTGGAGTATGCCTCGGACGAGCAGCAATTCGAGGTCGACGACACGCTCTTCGCCCGACTCGTCTGGGGCTTCTAAATATTCAAAGCGAATCGTACCTACTAGCCCGACGCGCAAGCGAGGGGGAGTAGACGTCGAATACCGAGCGGCGTTTACTCCCCCTCGCTTGCGCGTCGGGCTAGTGTAGTTCCCGCCATGGGTGTGCGTGGCTCCCCGGCGGATGCATTCGGTCTACAATGGCGTGTCCGGCGGCTTTGGGCTGCTAATCTCGCTTCCCGCTAAAATTGCCCTGTGAATCAGCCGCTCGTTGAAGAATTTCCCGTCGAACTGGACGCGCATCAGGCGTTCGAGCGGCTGGCGGATTTGCCGCACGCGGTGTTCTTCGACAGTGCGCGGCGGCACGCCACGCTGGGGCGATATTCGTACGTCGCCGCGGATCCCTTCGACTTCCTGTTGCTGCCTGCCCGCAGCGAAGGCGCGTTCGAGGCTCTCGCCGAACGATTGCGGCCGTACCGTGCATCCACCGCGCCGGGCTTGCCGCCGTTTCAAGGCGGCGCCGCCGGCTTGTGCGGTTACGACGTCGGCCGGCAATTGGAACATTTGCCGAGCCCCAAGTGGGATGAGTTCCGCGTGCCGGCCTTCGCCGTCGGCCTGTACGACACTGTCGCGGCGTTCGACCATCATGCCGGCCGCGGCTGGCTCATCAGCCACGGGTTTCCGGCGGTCGATCCCGCCCGCCGGCGCGATCGCGCCGCGCAGCGCCTGGCTGCATTTCGAGTACGATTGTTATCACCGCACGTGGCGCCGTCGCGAAAGACCGTTGTTGAGGAATCGCTGGACGCGAGCCAACTCGCGTCACAGTTCGCAGTCCCCGGCGCCGCGAGGCTCACCAGCAACTTTTCTGCGGATGATTACCTCCGCGCGGTCGATCGGGCCGTCGAGTACATCCACGCGGGCGACATTTTCCAGGTGAATCTCTCGCAACGCTTGTTGCATCCCGCGGCGTGCGACGCGATTTCACTTTACCGGCGATTGCGCACCATCAATCCCGGCACGTTCGCCGGGTATTTCGATTTAGGCGCTTATCAGATTCTGAGCGCCTCGCCCGAGCGCTTTCTGCAGGTGCTTGACGGCCAGGTCGAAGCCCGGCCAATCAAGGGGACGCGCCGGCGCACGGCCCAGCCGGAGGCCGATCTTTTCGCGGGCGATGATCTGCTGCAAAGCGAAAAGGACCGCGCCGAGAACATCATGATCGTCGACCTGCTGCGCAACGACCTGTCGCGCACTTGCAACGCCGACAGCGTGCAAGTCCGGCAGCTCTGCGGGCTGGAAGTCTACGAACACGTGCAGCACCTCGTCTCGGTGATTCACGGCCAACTGCGGCCCGCATGCACGCCGCTTGATCTGTTACGGTGCGCCTTTCCGGGCGGATCGATCACGGGCGCGCCGAAAGCCCGGGCGATGGAGATCATCGCCGAATTGGAGCCGACGGCCCGCGGACCGTATTGCGGCTCGCTGTTCTACAACGGTTTCGACGATGCTTTCGACGCCAACATCCTCATCCGCACCATCACCGCGGGGCGCGGGTGGTGGCAAGCCCAAGCCGGCGGCGGCATCGTCGCGATGTCGGACGCCCACCGGGAGTACGAAGAAACCTGGCACAAGGCAGAAGGACTCGTGCGGGCGATGCTTCACGCGACGGGGAGTTAGGTCTTGTGGGCGTTGTTTTCAGCGCGCTGGTGCAACGGATTGTAGATTTTCTCCTCCTCGTTGGCGCTTCGGGTTGGTGTTGTTGTGCCCAATACAAAGGCGAGCGTCTGACGCTAGAATGCCACGATGGTTTATCCGCTGGAAGACTCGCGCGATTCCTCGTCCGAACGGGCGCTCACGGTTTCTCAATTCACCGGGATGGTGAAAGACCTGCTGGAAGGCGCCTTTCCGGCCGTCTGGGTCGTGGGGGAGATTTCGAACTTTTCGCGGCCGTCGTCGGGGCATTGCTACTTCACGCTCAAGGACGACGGGGCGCAACTGCGGGCCGTGATCTGGCGAAACGCGGCCCAGCGATTGCGATTCGATCTCCACGATGGCCTGGAAGTGATCTGCCACGGGGCCGTCGACCTGTACGCTCCGCGCGGCAGCTACCAATTGGTCATCGATCAATTGCAGCCGAAGGGGATCGGCGCGTTGGAACTGGCGCTCCGCAAGTTGCGCGAAAAGTTATCGGCGGAAGGCTTGTTCGATCCGCAGCGTAAACGTCCGTTGCCGCGTTTTCCACGGCGAATCGGTCTGGTTACGAGCCCAACCGGCGCCGCGGTGCGGGACTTCTTACAAGTGCTCAAGCGCCGTTGGCTCGGCGCGGACGTGCTGCTTGCGCCGGTCCGCGTGCAAGGCGATGGCGCGGCCCAGGAAGTGGCCGCGGCGATTCGTCAACTCAATGCACTGCAATCCGATATTGACGTTATCGTCGTCGCTCGCGGCGGCGGCAGTCTGGAAGACCTTTGGGCGTTCAACGAGGAAGTCGTCGTGCGGGCGATTCACGGCTCAAGGATTCCGGTCGTCTCCGCGATCGGGCATGAAATCGACGTCACGCTCGCCGATCTTGTCGCGGACGTCCGCGCGCTCACGCCCAGCGAAGCGGCCGAACGAGTCGTGCCCAGCGCCGACGAGCTGCGCCAAACCCTCGGACAGCACGCCCAACGGCTACTCACGCAGCTCCGTTCGCGGGCCACGAGCGCGCGACTGCGGCTCGAATCGCTCGCCGCACGGCGCGTTTTCCGTCGACCGTTTGCGATATTGCAACAATCAGAGCAACGCCTCGACGAATTCGACGCCCGCGCCGCGCGGGCGATCCGCCAGAAGCTGGCGGACGGTCGCCAACAGATCGCATCCACCGCGGCGCGGCTAGAATCCTTGAGCCCTCTCGGCGTGTTGGGGCGCGGCTACAGCCTGACGTTTCGCGAAGCGGACGGGAAGTTGATTCGCGACGCCGGCGAATTGCAGCCGGGTGATCGCATTCGCACGCGCTTTGACAATGGTGAGGCGATTTCACGCGTGGAAAAGTAGTTGGAATAGTCGCGCGACACTAGCCCGTAGCGCCAGCGAGGGAGAAAGGACGCCGTTCGCCGATCGAGATTGAACTCTCAGTTGCGTGGCAACTCACC
>JALHLM010000342.1 GCA_022844585.1 Pirellulales bacterium
TTAAGGGGAACGCCGGGAGGAGAGAGTCGTATGCTCCATTTGACGCGAACACTTTGCATTCTGGCCGCACTGGCCTGCGTGACCGCGCGCGCCAAGGCGGAGGTTTTCGTCCTGGAAAACGAAGGCCGCATCCAGGGCGAGTGGCTAAACAAGGCCGACACGAAGGCCGACCACTACCTGATCCGGACCGCGACGGGCGGCTCGGTGAAGCTCGCCCGCGATCAAGTGGTCAAGGTTTACGTTCCCAGTGCGGACGAACTGGAATACGAGCGCATTCGTGATACCTACGAAGACACCGCAGAGGGGCAGTGGTCGCTCTCGGAATGGTGCCGCGAAAAGAATCTCCGCGAAACCCGTCGCAAACACTTGGAACGCGTGATTGAACTGGATACGAACCACGCTGACGCACGTCGAGCGCTGGGCTATTCGCTGATCGAGAATGAATGGAAGACGCAGGATCAGGTCTACATCGAACGCGGCTACGTGCGCTATCGCGGCCGTTGGCGGTTGCCACAAGAAGTGGACCTCCTCGAACGTCAGCGCCAGAACAAAAAAGAAACCGGCGAGTGGTTCAGAAAACTGAAACTCTGGCGCAACTGGCTCGATGATGAACGCGCCGGCCAGGCGGAGGATATGCTGAGCAACGTGACCGATCCCAACGCCGTGCCGGCGCTGGCTCAATACTTCCGCGGCGAGAAGGTCCCCAACATCCGCATTCTTTACGTCGAGACGCTAGCGCAGATCCCCTCCTCGGACGCCATCTACGCCCTGGGAGACGGCGCACTCTACGACGGGGATTTGGAAGTGCGTTTGACTTGCCTTGATTTCCTCAAGAAAGAGCCGCATCCGGAGCTCGTCAAATACTACGCGGGCGTGCTGAAACACAAGGAAAACGAGATCGTCAATCGCGCCGCGTTTTGCTTGAAAGAGTTGAACGATCCCTCGGCCGTGAGCGCTCTGATTGACGCCCTCGTGACCACACACAAGCACACGATCAAAGAAGGCAGCGATAGCCAGTACAGCGCCACGTTCGGCGGCGCGGGCAACCCGGGTGGGGGCGGCGGCGGACTCTCCGCCGGCGGCAGCACGAAGGTCATCGTCGAGCATGTTCGCAATACGGACGTGCTCGATGCGCTGGTGAGCTTGACGGGCGCGAACTTCGGCTATGACCTGCAAGCGTGGAAGTACTGGATGACGGGCCAACAAAAAGCCGCGGCGGCCAATGTGCGCCGCGACGAAGAATAGGCGATTCAATTCCATGCCCAAGACGGTCGCCATTCTCGGCGCGAGCGCCGATCCCAGCAAGTTCGGCAACAAGTCGCTCCGCGCCCATCGCCAACAGGGCTACGACGTCTTCCCGGTGAACCCCAAAGGGGGCGAGATCGACGGGCTCACCGTCTACACGCGTCTCGCCGACATCCCGGTCGAACTCGACCGCATCAGCGTGTATCTACCGCCGAAGATCGGGCGCGGCATGATCGACGAGATCGCCGCGAAGGGTTGCCGCGAGCTGTGGCTCAATCCCGGCAGCGAAAGCGCGGAGCTCATCACCGCCGCCGAGTCGCGCGGCCTGAACGTCGTCGTCGCGTGCAGCATCGTCGACCTCGGCGTCAGCCCGGCGCAGTTCCACTGATCGACGTCGGTCTTGACGATCGCAACGATTCTCCTGTCGCGTGGTCATTTCGCCTCGCCTTGCGTTGCCAAAAAGCGACGCATGCCGCCTATTTGGTGGTAATTTTCAGTTGAGGCGAACTATGACGACCACCGGTCAACATCGGAGCCATGCTGCGCGCTGCGGCTGGGCGCTTCTCGCGCTCTGCTTCGGCGGCTGTGCCGGCGGCATGCCGCGGCTCGATCCCAGCGGTCGAGGACTGCTCGTCGTCGATCCGCCCGCCGGAAGCTCGAGCGTGACCACGATCGCGCCGCCGCCCACCGGCGCCGCCGTCCCGGGTTGTGCGCCGATCGTCACGCAGCCCCAAGTGATGGTTCCGGCGCCGGCGCTGCCGACAATTCCTGTCCCCGCGCCGCCGTTGGTGTTGTCCTCCGCGCCCGAAGTTGTCCTGCAACTCGCGCCAGCGGATACCATCGCGCCGGTCGGCAGCGAAGTCACGCTCGTGGCTGGCGTATTTGGTTCGCAGCAAGTGCTGCAGCCGCGGCAACGTGTGGAGTGGACGGTCGATCCCTCAGGCGTCGGCCACGTGGCGACGATCAGCCAACGCGCGCCGCTCGATTGGTTGTGCGGCGCCGCGGGCTCGGCGCAGAAAATCGACGCCGACTACGCCATCAGTTCCACGGCCACGCGCAACTACATCCTTAACCGCGGCACCGCCTCGCCGGCGGACGATCTGCCGATCACGGCCGGTCAGACCTGGATCAGCGTCTCGTCACCCACGGAAGGCATCAGCCACGTCACGGCCTTCGCGCCGCAGCTCGGCGCGTGGCAAGCGCGCCAACGCTCCGCGCGCATCTATTGGATCGATGCGCAATGGAGCTTCCCGCCGTCGACCTCGGCCCCGTCCGGCGGGCAGCAGGCACTGACGACCTCGCTGCTGCGGCTCTCGGATCGCACGGCGCTCACTGGATATCGCGTGCGTTATTCGATTGCAGGCGGCGCGACAGCCAGTTTTGGCGCCGGCGATGGGCAATCGGTGGAACTGGAAACCAGCCCGCAAGGCGAAGCCACGGTCGATTTGCAACAGGCGAGCGCCACTGCCGGCACGACGGACGTGCGTATCGAAGTGATCCGCCCCGGCACGCTGTCGGGCTACGACGGGCGGACCTTGACCGTCGCCACGGGCATGACTCGCGTGAGTTGGTCCGGCGCCGGTACGCCGATTACATCTTCACCTCCCGTTACCGCCCCGTTCGATCCCGCGCCCATACAGCCCGCCCCCGTCGAGCCGGAACCGGCGCCGACCGCGCCGGCCGGTCCACAGCTGAGCGTCCGCATTTCGAATCCGCCCGCCGCGTCGGTCGGCGATGTCGTGCGCTGCGAGATCACGATCGCGAACCTCGGCACGACCGCCACGGGACCGCTGCTAGTTCGCGACGAATATGATGCCGGATTGGAACATGAGATCGAGCGCAGCGCTCCGGGCCAAAAGATGGTCGAGCTCGATTTGGCGTCCATTCCGCCAGGCCAATCGCGTACGCAACCATTGAACTTCACCGTGCTCACCGCGGGGGAATGGCGGCATACCGTCACCGTTTACGCGGCCGACGGAACCACGACGCTCGCCCAGGAACAAGGCAACGTGTTGGCGACCGACTTGAACGTCGCGCCCCCGCCCGTTGGTACACCCTACGAGCCGCCGCCGTCGAACGAACCCGCGCCGAGCATTCCGCCGGGGACGTCCGGCGCCGCGCAACAGGGCGATTTGCTTGTTGAAATGGCCGGACCGGCCAGCGGCAACACGGGAGACGAACCGTTGTTCACGATCAAAGTGACCAACAACGGCACCACCGACCTGCACGACGTCACGGTGTTGAATCAATTCGACCCAGGATTCACAGCGCTTCAGTTGGCGCCGTCGGGACATGAACGCGTCGGCGAAGACATCCGTTGGACGCCGTTGGCGACGCTGGCCGCCGGGGCGTCGAAAACCTTCAAAGTGAAGTACCGCTGCGTGTCGGCGGGCAATTCCATCAATAGCTACGTGACCGTCACCTGCCGCGAGCAATTGCGTGCGGACGATCAGGCCTCCATGAGCGTCCGCGCGGCGGCGAGCAAACTTTCCGCCGCGATGTTCGATAGCCGCGATCCGCTGGCGATCGGCAAGAATGGAACCTACGAAGTTCGTATCACCAATGCAGGCACGAGCGCGGATACGAACGTGGTTGTCACCGTCACGCTGCCGCCGGAACTGACCGCGGTACCGGCCGGAACCGTCGGACCCGGCGGCGTCGGCGCGCAAGTCGAAGGCCAGCGTGTGCGTTTTGATCCGCTGGCGGAAATTCGTCCCGGCGAGCCGGTATCGTTCCGCGTCGTCGCCCGCGGCGTCACGCCTGGCGCGGCACGCGTGACCGCCGAGATCGCGAGCACCGGCCTCGCCCAACCGGTCGCCGCCGAGGCCGAAACCAGGGTAATCGCTGGAACCGAGTGATTGCGAAGTTGAATTGCGATGACGCGGCAGCTTTAATGGCGGGCGTAGCTTGGCCTTGCACCGGAGATCGTCCTCGATGCCCCGCCGTTACTGGATTCCTGCGCTCGTCTGCGTTTGCCTGCTGTCGGGTGCGGCTCGACTCCAAGCGGAATGGGCGTTCGACATGGCCGAGCCGGAGCGCGAGCTGGGCGTGGGCTACGCCGTATCGCTCGCCGATGTAAATGCCGATGGCAGGCTGGACATCATCGTCGTCGATACCGAACGCGTGCTCTGGTACGAGAACCCGTCCTGGCAGCGCCGCGTCATCACCGCAGGCACCACGGCCCGCGACAATGTGTGCGTCGCGCCGCACGATATCGACGGCGACGGCCGGTTAGACCTCGCGATCGGCGCTGGTTGGAAAGGTCTCGATTCCAACGCCGTCGGCACCGTGCAATGGCTGACGCCCGGCGCGACGCTGGACGAACCGTGGACAGTGCGGCATATCGCCGACGAGCCGAGCGTGCATCGCATGCGCTGGGTCGATCTCAAGGGAGACGGCCAGCCCGAATTGGTGATGTTGCCGCTCCTGGGCGCGGGCACGACGGGCCCTGCATTCGCCGAAAAAACAGTGCGATTGATGGCGTACTCAATCCCTGCCGCGCCGCAAAAAGATCGCTGGCCAGCCACGGTGCTCAATGAAGAATTGCACGTCGCCCATAACTTTTGGCCCACCGATCTAAACGGCGATGGCAAGCTCGATCTGCTTACGGTCAGCTTCGAAGGTGTGTCATTGTTGGAACGCAACGACGACGCCACCTGGCGGCGAACCGTCATCGGCGCCGGCTACCAGGTCGAAGGCGCTCCCTCGCGCGGCGCGAGTGAAATCAAGCGTGGACAACTGGCGAGCGGCCGCGACTACGTCGCCACGATCGAACCTTGGCACGGATTTCAAGTCGTCGTCTACACGCGCCCGGCGGACGCTGCGCAGGCGCTCTGGGATCGCCACGTGCTCGACGAGCAACTCAAATGGGGCCACGGCGTTTGGTGCGCGAATCTCGACGCCGACGCCGACGAGGAGCTAATCATCGGCGTTCGCGACAACATCGACGAAGCCAACCCGTGCGGCTTGCGCATCTATGATCCGGCCGCCGACGCCGCCGGCGCGATCACTTGGACGAGGCAACACGTCGATCCTGCCGGCGTCGCCGTGGAGGACCTCGCGGCAGCGGATCTTAATCAGGATGGCCTCACGGACATCGTGGCCGTCGGCCGCGCGACGAAGAATGTCCGCGTCTATACCGGGAAAAAATAGGCGGTGATCGGTATGCCGCGCTGGTAAGCCCAGGGAAGGTCGTCGATACCGTTCCATGGGCGGAAGTTATCGACGACCTTCCCTGGGCTTGGCGAGAAAAACCGCCCTACGCGGCCGCGGCCTGCGCCTCGTTGCGGCGCGCGACGATCACCAGACCGTGGCGGTTGGCGAAGTCCAGCACTGCCGCTTCGTCGAGGATGATCGTTTTGTCGGCCTCGATGGCCAGCGCTGCTGCGCCGGCTTGCACCATCGTTTGCAGCGTGCCGACGCCGATCGTCGGGACGTCGAACCGCATGTCTTGCTGTGGTTTCGCGGTTTTCACGACGGTAAAGCCGCCGGAACGGCAGAGCTGCCCCGCGCGGCGAATGCACTCGTCGGTTCCTTCGATCGCTTCCACGGCGAATACGGCGCGGCCTTTCACGGCCACGCTTTGCCCCACGTCGAGGCGGCCCATCTCTTTGGCCAGCGACCAACCGAAATCCATATCGGCCAGTTGCGCCGCGGTCGGTCCGCGGCGCGTCAGTTGTCCTGCTTTCACGAGCAACTCCGGGGCAAAATCCGTGGCCGGCGCGACCGTAATGCCATCCTTCGCGAACTCCGCGATCGCCGCGCCTAACAACGTGTCATCCTTGCGATCGCTCTTCGTCAGCCAGAAATGCGGGTAATAGCACTTCACCGCCCGCCAATCCGGCACGATCTTCAACCACACCCAGGGCTGAAACAACTGCACCTTGTGAATCTTGCCGGCCATCGTGATCTGCGTACAACGCTGCCGGCGATAGTAGCGAATCGCCTTCCCCAACTGCGCCATACCCAACCACTCAAAGTCGGCGCAGATCTCACGCAATGCCGGATCCGCGTTGTCCTTCAGCCCCAGGCAATAGACGGAAATTCCCTGCGCCCGCAACGCCTCGGCCACGACGACGGGATATCGCCCCCACCCGGCCAACAATCCCACGCGCGGCGAATCAACAGTGAGGGAAGTCATGAGCCCGACAAGTAAAGTGCTTTGAGTCGCAGAGGTAACTCAACTGAAAACTGAACACTGAAAACTTCAAACTCCCTTAAGCCGCCTTCTTTTCATTCCCTAAGCCTAACCGTTCCCGCAACTCCGTCACCTGGCGAACCACTTCCCGGAACTGCGCACGCATCTCGGGCAACTTCGTCCAGGCGGCTTGCTTAACGTGTTGTTCGCGGATCGGCGTGGCGGGAATGCCCATCATGACGACGCCGTCCGGCACGTTATTCGTGATGCCCGCCATCGCGGTGATGATGGCGCCCTTGCCGATGTGAACGTGATCGCGCACGCCCACTTGCCCGCCCATCACGACGTAGTCGCCCGTACTCGTGCTGCCGGCGATGCCGACCTGGGCGCAGAGCAAATTGTGTTTGCCAATGC